>CALVEW010000022.1 GCA_944326645.1 Candidatus Gastranaerophilales bacterium | reverse complement strand
AAAAATCCGAAAGTTTAATAAAAGAATGTCGTCGACTAATTTGTCAATAGAATGGAAATAGGGGTCTGGATATGGTATCAATAAACGGTGTTAATGGAATAAATCAATATCAACAAATGAATCAGGTAAATGCAATTAAACCTGAAACAAGACAAGAATTACAAGCTCTTGGAATTAATTCTCAAAACATTAAAACAGAAGCTCAAGCTCAAGAAATTATTAAACAATTCCAAGAATTACAAAACGCACAAAATCAAATAAAAAATGTTCAAACACCACAAAATGTTCAAGATATGCAACCAACTCAACAAGTTGGAAAACCAGAAGAATCACAACAAACACAAGCATTTGCAGGTGGTCAAGCAGGAGCTATCCAAGGTCAACCTCAAGCATTCCAAATTGCAAATGAAATCACAGCTCAATTAAACAGACTTAAACTAGGATTGATTTAACTAACCTTCACATAATAACCTACACACACAAATTAGGCTTGCTAAAATTAGTAAGCCTTTTTTATTGTAAATTTTTATTTACAAACTAACAAAAATATTCTTTTACGAGTATTATTTAAACAGTTGGATTTATTATTTAACAACTATTATTTTATAGGAGTATGTATGAGTATTCAATTAATCAACTCAACCAACAACATCGCTTTTCAAGGAAAAACAAAAAAAACACCTCGTGGTAATAAGTATGAAACAACAAATATGGCTAGAACAACAGGTGGAGCTGTAGGACTTTTATCAGGAGCTTTAGCTTCTAAAGTATTAGCTAATAAGCTTAAAACCAATGAAGGAAAAAGAATGCTTATCCAATCCCTAAATAATATGGGTAAAGATTTAAGCTATTTTGGACCTGTAAGAAAAAGAGGTGCTATAAAAACAGGACTTCAAACCTTAGCAGTTGGAATTTCTTTAGTAGGTATGTTTGTAGGTGCTGCAATTGGAGGAACAATTGACAGCCATAACAACCAAAATCGAGCAAAAGCTGCAGATAAAGCAGCAAAAGCTAATCCTTAAATTTAAAAGGTGAGATATAAAAAGACCGACATAATGTCGGTCTTTTTAATTTTGTATTATTTTTTTCTTAACAAATTCTATATCTTCCTTGTAAGTTACTTTTATATTATCTTCACTTCCTGATATTACATGGATTTTTTCATTCGTATAATTTATAACTAATCCACAATCATCTGTTACAGAACATTTTTCATCTAAAGCCGCTTTTTTATGGGCTTCTTTAATTACACCAAGCTTAAAACATTGAGGAGTCTGCGCTCTATATAAAAACTTACGAGATGGAATATTTTTAATATTTTCATCATCATCTATCATTAATATTGTATCGGTTGATGGAATTCCAACGCATATAGCATTATATTGATTAAGTGATTCAATACAATTAGAAATTATTTGTTCAGATATCAAAGGTCTTACAGCATCATGAATTAAAACATTAGCTTCTTCATCATTAATTATATTTATACCATTACAAGAACTATCTTTTCTTGTTTCACCACCTAAAACTACATTTGAAACTTTTGAATATTTATTTGTTAATTCTGTAACCTTATCAATGTAATCTTGACTTGTTACAAGAATAATTTCATCAATTAACTTATGGCTTTGAAAAGCTTCTACAGAAAGCTCAAGAATTGTTCTATCACCAATCAATGCAAATTGTTTAGGATAATCTAAACCACATCTTTTTCCACTTCCTGAAGCTAATAATAATGCAATATTTTTCATAGCTAAATTATACTATAAAATATCTGATGCTTTTATAAATGAATTAATAAAGTTATTTACATCTTCTTTTTTTAAACTATCAACTTTACCACCAGCTCTATCTGAATGACCTCCTGCAATTAAACTAGGATTGATATTTTCTCTGATATAATCAACCATTTTTAAGGCAGAATTACTTTTTGAATGAATACTCATCCTATATTCATTATCTTTTTGGTAAAAAGCAATAACTGTATCAACATTCTTCATTTTTTTCTTTTGTTCTTCTGATAACATATTAACTTTTTGGCTATCCATTGAAACCTGAATACGCAAATCTTTTAAGATTTCAGATGTTGTTGGGGTATCCATTCCAACTTTCTTCCATAGTTTATCATTAGGAGGGATTACAACATATGCCATTTTACCATTTGGAGATACTTGTAGTTCTGAAAATAATTTTTCTTGTAATTGTTTTTCATCATTTGTTAACCTTGCTAAAGGATCTAAATGAGTATAAATTTCTTGTTTATCTTTATTACCTATAGACTTATCAAGTTTATCAAACACCTCTAATGAATTTTTGTCTTTCAACAACTTATCTTTTTTTATTAAATTATACCCGTTTTCTGTTCTATTTAAAGATAGTAAACCTGATTTTTTATAATCACTTACCATTCCACAA
Organism: Candidatus Gastranaerophilales bacterium; assembly: GCA_944326645.1. Lineage (GTDB taxonomy): Bacteria > Cyanobacteriota > Vampirovibrionia > Gastranaerophilales > Gastranaerophilaceae > UMGS1585. The sequence continues at coordinate 11,788 of CALVEW010000022.1, read as the reverse complement.
TATAAATTTTTTCTATCATTTTTTGATAACTTTTCACCTAAGCCTTCAAAAAATCTAGTTAATACCCCGCAACAAGATTTTGCGGAATCATCAATATAAAAATCTCCCTTTAACATATTAGATGGAGCATGATGATCATAACCTATTACATTTTGAGGTAAATTATTTTTAAATAAATCACAATATTCTAAAGAAAGCCTTTCTTTAGAATTAAAATCTAAAACTACTGATTTATCAGGGATAACATTATTACAACCTTTTAAATTATAATCTTTTGTTGAAAAATATAATTTTTCTATTTCAGCTTTAGGCACACAAATTTTTACATCTTTCCCATATTTTGTAAGCCAATTATAGAAAACTTTTGCAGAATTTATTGTATCCTCATCTGCAGATGAGTGACAGTAAATATCTATTCTATTAATATTTTTATCTAACAAATCTTTCTTTGTCTTATCAATCACAGATTTAGGTATAGGTTTTGCACCAAATCCGATATTATAATTTATTGAAAAATTATCCATATCCAAATAACGAATATAAAAATATTTTTTTGCTAGCAATAAAAAAAATATTTTATTTGTTAACAAAAATTTACATACAACTTTTTATAAAAAAAATATTCATTTTTTTATTTTTTGAGATAAAATATCACGATTTAGAGATAAAAATGTGCATTTTTTCACAAATTTAATAAAAAAAATACCATTTTTTATTAAATTTTAATTTTATTTATTAAGTATATATATTGACAAATTTTGAAAAAAAACTAAACTAAAAAGAATATAAAAAATAAATGTAATTAGTACACTAATTCAAATATAAAGGAGGCTTATTACATGAATGTAACTTTCAGAGCAGGGGTTATAACTCCACAGACGCAAACAAATCAACCAAAACCAACCGAAGAGAAGTTAACAAATGTCACATCAACACTTAATCCGACAAAACCTGCTGATGTACTTGTTGATAAAAATTACGGTTCGCTACAAGTCAAACAGATGAAAGTCGCATTCAAAGGATTACCTGCTCCATTACCTAAAGGCGGACCTTCTTTAGGTGAAAAAATTACAGGCTTGTTTGATATTTTAAAATCAAACGAGGTTATTCTTGTTGGTAAAAACATGAGAAATGCTATTAAAGATTTAGAAACACATCTTGATGAAATAGATAATGCAAAGAAAAAAACTTTATCACCATTTAGAAAAGTTATAAAGAAAATTTTCTTCGTTGAGGATAAAAGTATAGAAAATACTATGGGATTTACTAAAAATGGGGTAGATAAAGAATTTACTAATATGAGCAAAAAGGTTCATTTTATAAATGATGCAAAAACAAAAGAACAATATTTTATTAAACCAAACGAAACAATATATTTATCACCCAACGATTCTTTAAGAACACCGGAAGGAAAAATTCTTAAATTTGATGCAAACACAAAAGCTATTCCAAACAAAATAAAAGAAGAATACGCAAAAGTTATTGACATGACAGAGGAAACTGAACCTACCATAAAACAAATTAATAAAAGGAATTTAAAAAGGTTTAGTGCTGATCCTGCAAAAGCTAAAAAACCAATAATGTTTAGTGATGTAGGAGGAATGAATGATGCAATTCAGCAAATGAAAGAAGTTATTGTATATCCAATTAAACATCCTGAAGTAAAAAGCCCTAAAAACATGAATAAAGCTATTTTATTAGAAGGACCTCCGGGAACAGGGAAATCATTATTAGGAGAAGCCACAGCAAATGAAAGTCAAGCTTATTATAGATATATTAAAGGTTCTGAACTTGACTCAAAATTTGTTGGAGAATCAGAAGCAAATGTTAGAGCAGTTGTAGATGAGGCAAGACAAAACCAACCTGCAATTATTTTTATTGATGAAATAGATGCAGTAGCACAAAAAAGAGATGGAAACTCTGATACTTATGGGAAAAAAGTATTAAATACTTGGCTTGCAGAAATTAGCGAATCAGAAAAAAGAGGAGATGACATTTATTTTATAGCGGCAACAAATAACAAAAACTCATTAGATCCTGCAATGACAAGAGCAGGAAGATTTGGACAAGTTATTCATGTTGGTCTTCCGGATGAACAGGGTGTTAAACAAATATTTGACATACATCGTAAAGGGATGCCATTTGATGAAAAATTCAATGTTGAAAAATATTCAAAAGAGCTTCATAAGAGAAAAGCAAGTGGTAGTGATATCGCATCTGCTGTAGAAGATGCCGAAAGGTTTGCAAAACGCAGAGAAGGTATATATGAAAAAATTGATAAGGGCACATATAAACCTGATGATATGAAAAAACTCAGAATTAAAGATGAGGATTTTGATTTAGCACTTAAAGAACTTGAAAAGAGAAAAGCTTTAGAAGCTGAACAATTAAAAAATAATGACTTAGCAAGTGAAATTGCTGAATACAAAGCTCTTAATAAAGAAAGACGAGAAGAAATAGAAAAACTAAAAGCTCAGCAAGCAGAAAGAAACAAACCTAGACCACAAATAGGTTTTAACGCAGATAGGTATAAAGATCGAAAAAGTAATGACTAATAAACACTTCTTTACTACGGGCTCTCTCCCGTAGTTATTTTTTTGGGGTAATTAAAAAGGTTACAACCAAACAGCTGTAACCTTTTTAATCTTAAATTATATTTTTACTTATGAAAAATATCTTTTTAGTAATCCGTCAAAACCTTGACCGTGACGAGCTTCATCTTTAGCCATTTCGTGAACTGTATCATGGATTGCATCTAAACCTAGTTCTTTAGCTCTTTTTGCAATTGCCATTTTACCAGCACAAGCTCCAAATTCTGCTTCAGCTCTCATTTCTAAGTTTTTCTTAGTTGAGTTTGTTAATACATCACCTAATAATTCAGCGAATTTTGCAGCATGCTCTGCTTCTTCAAAAGCATATCTTTTATATGCTTCAGCGATTTCAGGATATCCTTCTCTTTCAGCTTGTCTTGACATTGCAAGATACATACCAACTTCTGCACATTCACCTGTAAAGTGAGCATTTAAACCTTCTAAAATTTCTGCATCAACACCTTTTGCAACACCTACAATATGTTCAGTTGCATATTGTTTTTTAGATTCATCAACTTCATTGAATTTTTCTTTTCCTGCATTACAAACAGGGCATTTTTCAGGTGCTGCACCTTCTGCTGTATAACCACAAATTGTACATACAAATTTCATAACCGTTACCTCCAACTGTATAATAGATAAAGCTCTTGAATTTTATTAAAATATACCGATGGCCACTCTGCCGAGCAAAATGATTAAGTATCATTTTGTGAGAGGGAAGAACCGACACGTGCCGATTCGAGTTACTTCCAACGATATATTTTAATATGCCGATGGCCGGACTCGAACCGGCACGTGGTTGCCCACACAAGATTTTGAGTCTAGCACGTCTACCAATTTCATCACATCGGCATATTATTAATTTCAAAGTTATCTTAAATAAAAATAGCAAAAAAAAATAAAATTACAATTATTATTTTAATTTTTTAAAAATCATCATTAAGGAATAATACATAAGGTGTGTCTATTTATAAAATAAACGGAGATAATTTATAATGATGAAATTTAGTAAATTATTCTACATTATATTTATATTTATATTTAGCCTCTCTCAAGTTCAAGCTGCTATTATGCAAGGAGGGGTTAGTGAAAATGACTTTGCTAAATACAATAAAGTCATAGATAGAAATACTAAAACACCTGTCACAGGAGCAAAAGTAAGAATTCCTCAATCAGGATACACTACTTATACTGATAATTCAGGGAAATTTGCTATGCCTACTTATGTTCCTTCAAATACTATTCTTTCTGTTGAAAAAGAGAATTATAAGCCATTTTCTATAACAATTACTGATAAAAATAACGGTAAACCACTTAATCTATCAATTGAAAAAAGTGATAAATTTGATATCGTAATTGATACTCAAATTTATCACATTGGGGATAACAACTATTCTATGGCATCAGCTAATGCCACACAATTTAGAAGTAAAGCTGTGGGACCTGTATATAGAAAAAATTTCTACATGTCAGCAACAAGTAAAAACAGACAAAACTATCTTGTTATAGGTTCAATCATAGGTATTGATACAGCTCTTGCAAGAGGAATGGGACAAAATAGCATCACAACATCTTTTGCAACTCCACCTAGCATATTCTTCAATGGACAAAAAATTGCAGAAATACAAATTAACGGAGACAATCAAAAAATTAAAATTCCGAGTTATTTAATAAAACCTAATCAAAAAAATGAAGTAAAGATTATGGCAGGAATAAATTTACAACAAACTGCTTATGTTGATTTTGATGATATTGAGTTTATGAACCTTAACATTGAATAACATAAATTGCAATAATAGCATATATTATGCTACCATTAGGTTATGGAACATAAATTTAAACAACAAGTTTTTTATTCAGATACTGATGCTTATGGTGTTGTCTGGCATGGTTCATATTTAAGATGGCTTGAAATGGGCAGAGTATATTTTTGCGAACTACTAGGATTAAATCTTATTGATTTAAAAGAAAAAGATATTGTCATGCCTGTCACAAACTTAAATGTAAGATACAAAGCATCTGCAAAATTAAATGATATAGTAACTATTAAAACATCTATATCTAAAATAACCCCATTATCAATCATATTTGAACAAACAATAACAAATGAAGAAACCGGTCAATTATATATACAAGCAACTGTTGATGTTGTGGCTATAAATAATGCAGGGAAATTATACAGAAGATTACCTGAAGAATTAAATTTAGCTTTTGAGAAGATTAATAAAGAGGCTGAGTTATGCAACGTTTAAATAAATTTATTGCATCATCAGGACTTTGTTCAAGAAGGAAAGCTGATGAATTAATTGAGACAGGTCATGTTAATGTTAATGGAAAGATAATTAAAGAATTAGGCTTTCAGGTTTCTGAAAAGGACAAAGTTTTTGTAGATAAAAAACTTATAAGACCTCAAAAACTTGAATATTATAAATTCTACAAACCTGCAGGATATATTACAACTTCAGACGATGAAAAAGGTAGAAAAACAATATATGACATTCTTCCTGAAAATTATCATAATCTAAAACCTGTAGGGAGATTAGATAGAGAATCTACAGGACTTCTTATTATGACAAATGATGGTGAATTAATTAACGAATTAACTCACCCATCAATCAAAGTCCCTAAATATTATATTGTAACTATTGATGGTAAAATAAACCAAAATCAAGCAGAACAAATGGCAAAAGGGATTGAAATAGAAAAAGGAAAGATTGCATATGCAGATATTCAAATCCTTGAAATTTCAAATAAATCAACAATGATGCAAGTTATTCTATATCAAGGTATGAATAGGCAAATAAGAAAGATGTTTGATTTTCTTGGATTTGAAGTTCTATCATTAAAAAGAGTTCAACATGCTACTATTTCTATTGAAGGATTAAAAAAGGGACAAATTAAACCAATTAAACCTATTCAGATTAGAGAATTAAAAAGATATCTTGCAAAATTAGAGAAATCATAATGAAAAAAATTGCAATTACAGGAAATATAGCATCAGGGAAATCCCAAGTTGGTAATATTTTAAAAGATATGGGATACAAAGTTTTTGATACCGATGATATTGCACATAATATCCTAGATAACTCTATTGATGTTATTGAAGCATTTAAAGATTATGATATTTTAGAGAACTCAAAAATATCAAGAAAAAAACTAGGTAATATCGTTTTTAATAATAAGGATTTAAAAACTAAACTAGAAAATATTATTCACCCTCTTGTAAAGCAAGAAATTGATAGATTATTTAAAGAATATTCTCTAGAAAAATATGTATTCATAATTATCCCACTACTATTTGAAGCAAACATGCAAGATTTGTTTGATGAAATAATCCTTATTTATTGTAATGATACATTAAGGCTTGAAAGACTAATGAAAAGAAACAATCTAACTAAAGAAGATGCCCAACTTCGAATAGATTCGCAACTTAATCAAGATAAAAAAGCCTCAAAATGTAACCATATAATTAAAAATGAAACAACATTAAAGGATTTAGAAATAGAACTAAAAAAAATATTTTAAGCTTGTTCTACAGGAACAAATATTCTCATATTTTGAGCTGTTCTTTGATTATATGTACGTCCATCACTACAAGCAGTTCCATCACCTAAAGTAACTTCAATGTGTCCGTGTTGAGAATTGTAACCAGCTGCACCTTTATCGTAAACAACAACACATCCTGCAGGTAAATTTTTCAAATCAACACTTGATGGAGATACTTCTTGGAAGTTTTTATTATCAGCTAATACAGCAGCCATTTGATATGCTGAAGCTGTATGACCATTATATAAACCTGTTCTTTGTAAAGCTTGTCTTACATATTTTGAACATTTACCTGTAAATCCTACTGAATTATTTGCAACATCTTTTGCAAGTTTTTGACCATTTGCTGATGAATATTTATAACCTTTTGCTTTTAAATCATCGAAACTTATTGCATTGTTATTTTTATTAAAATTAACACTTGCTGCATCAAATGAACCTTTTACAGCATTATATCTATATCCGCTTCTGTATCCTGTTGTTGTTGCAATATATGCTAAGTTTAATTGATGAGTTAAAGGATCATCTATGAAATTATCTTCATAACCGAATAACGCTCTTTGTTGTTCTTCTAAAGAACGTTGTAACATTCTTGCATATTCTTCATTTTCACGTTTTAAATCTTCTTTTAACTTTTCTAAATTTGCTTCTTGTACTTCTTTACGTTTTTCGTATGCTGATTTAGTATTTACATTTTTTGATGAACGAGAATTTGAAACACTCATTCCAAATGTTTCTACAGGTTTGTTTGTATAATTTCTTACGCTTAATCCAAACATTATTTAATCCCCATAATATTCCCGTATATTTATAAAGTTTTTTTGATATTAAAAATTGACTTTTTTATGAATTTATATTTACAATCTGTAACATACTATTTAATTTTTTATTTATTAGGTTTTATACCAATATGACTATACAAAGTATCAATAATTTTAATAATACACAAAATATAACTCAGCCAAAGAAAAAGCATTTGACTGATAAATTTGAAACTAAATTAAAAAATTCAACAGATATGGCAGACTGTATTGCAGTTCCAAGAACTATATTTAAAGGTTATTTAGGAATTATGTTTGGAACAACATTAGCAGCAGGAGCTAACTTAATTAAAAAGCCTTCAAAAATTAAAACAGGGCTAAATATAGCAGGTTTAGCACTATCAACATACGGGACTTGGGCCTTTGCTAGACCTTATGTTTTAAAAGGTGCAGTTCCTACAGTTAAACCAAACACTAATAAATAAATTAGTTTTCACGAGGTAAGTATGCTTGTGTATATGAATAGTCTTCTCTAAACCCAACTGTTCTATACATTCTTAGAGCACCAAAATTATCAGTTTCAGTTGTTACATTAACTTCTGAGAAATTATATTTTCCTGCTCGCATACTGTTAATTATTGTTTTCATAACTCGTTGCAACATTAAAACTGACAAACCTGTTCCTCTATGTTGTTCAAGAACTCCAACTAAAGGAATATTAGCAATTCTACCACCTGTAACATTTGCAAAAGCAAAACCTACAGGTTCTCCTTCACATAAAAGAACTGTAGTAGCATTAGGAAGAAATTCGCCATAAATATTATTTACAATTTTATCAATAATATCCCTTGTTCCGTCTAACGTCGTAAACCTTTGATCAAATAAAGCATCTGATGTTTGCTTAAATGTTTCATGTATAATTTTAACTGCAGAATCAAAATATTTATTATCCCAAGATACAAGATTATATTTTGAATCCATCTTAGTATCATCAATATTGTCTAAAATCATTGAAGATAAAGAATCATTCATAAGATAACGTAAAACAATTAATCCTACAAATTTAAACCCAAAATGAGCAATATCCGGAGTATATTCTCCTTGAGATCCTAACATTGGATAACAAACAACAGAATTTTTTCTCTCCTCTTTAGTATTTTCCATAAAAAATTCCATTAACTTGTTACGTTTAGTTATCAAATCTTCCATACCCAAACAATGAATTAAATTTAATTCTACTGATTCGGAAATTGCTGTTGAATAAACTAAAAATGCAGTTGGAATCATATTTTCTAACAATACAATACAATGTATAAGGTTCTTTGATACTGCATCGATAAATTCATCATATGTTAATGGTGCAAGTTCAAATCTATAATCTGATACCGCATGATTTATAAAATCAGAATAAACACCTTTAAATAATTTATATTTATCTTCTTGTAAAAATTCTACTTGATATGTTGTTTCTTGCATAATCGATTCCTTATAACATATGATGCATTTTTTCTTTTTTAGTTGTCATATAACGTTCGTTGTATGAATTAATTTCTGTTTTTATATTAACAACTTCATTAATAGTTAAGCCATAGCCTTTTAAACCAATGATTTTTTTAGGATTATTAGTTAATAAATTGAAATTATTAAAACCTAAATCCCTTATAATTTGAGCCCCAACGCCATAATCTCTCAAATCTTCAGGGAAACCTAAAGATAAATTGGCATCAATTGTATCTTGACCATTATCTTGAAGTGCATAAGCTTTTATTTTATTAACTAAACCGATACCACGTCCTTCATGGTTTCTTATATATACAACAGCACCTTTACCGTATTCTTCAATCATTCTTAATGCTGCATGTAATTGGTCATTACAATCACATCTCAAACTATGTAATACATCACCTGTAAAACATTCACTATGTACACGAATTAAAGGCACTTTATCAGATAAATCATCCTTGACTACGGCAATATGTTCATCATTAGTTAATAAATTTGTATAACCATATATTTTAAAATGCCCAAATCTTGTAGGTAAATCTGCAACAGCAGAACGTTCAATTAATTTTTCAGACTGTAACCTGTATGAAATTAAATCTGCAACAGAAATAAATTTAATATTATGCTTATCTGCAAAAGCTCTTAATTCATCTCTTCGGGCCATATGACCATCTTCTGTCATAATTTCACACATCGGACCTGCAGGAATATGCCCTACAAGTCTTGCCAAATCAACAACAGCTTCGGTATGTCCTGTTCTTTGTAAAACTCCACCTTTTCTTGCAACACAAGGGAATAAATGCCCAGGACGTCTTAAGTCAGAAGGTTGAGCATCAGGAGCAAGTGCAACTTCTATAGTTTTTGCTCTATCATAAGCAGAAATACCTGTTGTAACACCATATTTCTCAGCAGCATCAATACTTATAGTAAATGCTGTTTTCATTCTATCGCTGTTTTGCTCTACCATTTGTGGTAAATCCAATTTTTCAGCAATTTCTGATGACATAGCCAAACATATTAAACCTCTTGCTTCTTGAGCCATAAAATTTATAATTTCAGGAGTAACCATTTGCCCTGAACAAATTAAATCCCCTTCATTTTCTCGTGATTCATCATCTGCGACAATTAAAGGCTTGCCTTGTTTAAAATCTTCTATTGCTTCTTCTATGTTGTCAAATCTGAATTCTGTCATCTATATAAAACCATTTTCTTTTAAAAAATTTTCAGTTATATTGCTTTTATTATCGTTCATTAATAATTTTTTTTCAACATACTTACCTAAAATATCAAACTCAATATTTACAAAACTATTAGCTTTTAATGTTTTTAAATTCGTATTTTCAAAAGTATGAGGAATTACTGCTATTTTAACACTATTATTTGTTAAATCGTATATCGTAAGACTTATTCCATCAACCGTAATTGAACCCTTTTTAATTATATACTGAGCATTACCATCAGGAATAGAAATATTTAACTCATAAAAATTCCCATTTTTATTTATATTAAGAATTTTACCAACACAATCAATATGTCCTGAAACAATATGCCCTCCAAACCTTGAAGTTGCAAGCATAGCTCGTTCTAGATTCACAGAATCATTTACTTGTAAATCTCCAAGCTTTGTTACACGCATTGTTTCATAAGATACATCAGCATTAAAACTACTATTATCAAATGATGTTACGGTAAGACATACACCATTAACTGCTATACTATCTCCAATATTTATATCTTCTAAAATTTTTTTACAAGATATCGATATTGAATCATTGTTAACAGAATTTATATGACCGATTTCTTCTACAATTCCCGTAAACATACTAGAATTGTATCATAATTCAATGTAATAATCTAGCTTGCTTTATCATCTCCAAAGTCTTTTCCACCAACAATTCGTAAGTGTCGATTTTCACCTTCACCTACTGAACGGCTTTCAAGATTGTGTTGTTCAACCAATTCGTGTTGTAATTTTCGAATTTGCTGGTTTTGAGGATTAAGTTCGATATGTTGAGCACCCGCTAATATTTTATTAATAGCAATTTTAGCTTCATCAAGAGCTCGTTCAACATCATCATAATATCCGTGCAATACCTCTGATGCATCTTGAATATCCAATGCTTCTTTTAGAACCTTTTGAATTTGTGCCATCGAATTAGTCTTGATATAGAATATTTGAATTCTATATGTATTAGCCGTATTCAAAACTTTTGCTCCACCTTTGGCAAAATTCTTATGAGCTATAACAATATCAGCATCCTCTACATTTCTTGTTAATTCTGCATTCAAATCAAGTCTTTCAATTACTTTTTCAACAATACTTCTTGATACTGCATACAAATAGATTTTTTTCATTGGTTTTACTGATTCCACATACTCTTTTCTTGAGAATGAGAACTTCAAGCTATCTTCTGCTTGCGGAAGTATTTTTTGTTCTAAATTATTTATTTCTTGTACTATATTGGTTTTATTTTCTTCAAGCTTTGGAACTGTTTCTAAATTATAATCTTTGTCAACCTTTCTTATTTCTGGTCTTATTGGCCAACCTCTTAAAATATAATCAACAGCCTCTGCAGCATTTTTATATACAGCAAGAGTATTTCTATCTATAATTTCAATAACAATATCGAAAGTAGGTTGTTTTTCACGTTCTAAAACAGTTTTCTGAGAAGCTCTTCTTTTTGCTTCATCATCACCTAACGTTACAGATTGAATACCACCAACCAAATCAGATAAAGTTGGGTTCTTTATTAAACTTTCTAATGAATTACCATGAGCTGTTGCAATCAACATAACACCACGTTCTGCTATTGTTCTTGCAGCTTGCGCCTCCGCCTCTGTACCTATTTCGTCAACAACAATAACTTCTGGTGTATGGTTTTCAACTGCTTCTATCATTATATCTTTTTGATACTCAGGTTGTTTTACCTGCATTCTTCTCGCTGAGCCAATTGCAGAATGAGGAACATCACCATCTCCTGCAATTTCATTTGATGTATCAACAACTACAACTCTTTTATGTAACTCATCAGCAACTAAACGTGATATCTCACGCAATTTTGTTGTCTTACCAACCCCAGGACGACCTAAAAATAATATGCTCTTGCCCATTGTACAAAAATCTTTTATACAAGCTATCGTCCCTGTTACTACTCTACCAATTCTACAAGTCAATCCGACTATCTTATCTTGTCTATTTCTTATGGCACTTATTCTGTGTAATGTTCCAGGTATGCCTGACCTGTTGTCTTTGGTGAAATCTTGTAGGAATCCGGTGACATGCAATATATCCTCTGATGTGACCGTAGAGTCCCCTAGCTGCATTATACTTCCGTCTGCTTTTCTTACTTCGGGTCGTCTACCGATGTCCAACACAATCTCTATCAC
>CALVEW010000021.1 GCA_944326645.1 Candidatus Gastranaerophilales bacterium | reverse complement strand
TCTGACATTTTTAATAAAGATTTAGAAACTCCTGCGTGTTCTGCTCCCATAATTAATGCGAAATTCATATCACAATAATTTATGTCATAACAAGTATCCTTTGAACTTGCATCTGTTGCTATTACCCACCAGTTGTTATTTTTTAACTTTTGGATAGTAGACGATAGGCTATTTACTTTTATTATTGGAATATGATTAACGGCACCCGCAGATGTTTTTTCAACTACTGATGTAATTGGAGAATTTCTTCTTGATGGAATAATTATTCCATCAATTCCTGCACATACACAAGTTCTTATTATTGCTCCAATATTGTGAACATCTTCAACACCATCTAAAACAACTAACGAACTATTTTCTTTATGTGTTTCTATAAAATCATCTATATCAGTATATGTGATTGGAGATATTTGAGCTATAACTCCTTGATGATTATATTCCTGATAATCTACAAACTTTTCTTTGCCTACAAATTGAAATATTATACCCTTTGATTGAGCAAGTTCTTTTATTTTTTCTATTTTAGAATCCGTATGCAAGTTTCTTGAGATTAATATTTTATTTATCTCTCTTTTACCTGAAGTTAAGGCTTCAATTACTGAATTTTTACCATAAATAAAATCAGTTTTTTCCATCACAACTCCTATTTATTTTGAAACTTGTAACATTCTTTCTATACAACCTAATGCTTCTTTAGAAATTTCTTCGTCCAAAGTTACTTCATATGTTTCATTTAATAACGCATTATATATATCTTCAAATCGGTTTGTTTTCATACTTGAACATATCATATCCTGTCTTATTAAATAAAACTTCTTATCAGGATAATCACGTCGAAGTCTATCCACAACGCCTTTTTCTGTTACAATAACAAATTCATTTAAATCTTTGTTATCTGCGACATATTTCATTATACCTGTTGTACTTCCGACATAATCTGATAAAATTGTAACTTCATTTTTGCATTCAGGATGGGTTAAAACTTTGGCATTTGGATATTTGGCTTTTGCTAATTTTATATCTTCTGAGTTTACTTGATTATGGATAGGACAACAACCGTTATAAGTTATTACCTCAACTCCATTTAATTGAGATTCTACCCACTTACCTAAATATTGATCCGGTAAAAATAAGACTTTATCAGATTTTAAACTGTCAACTATTTTAACAGCATTTGAACTTGTACAACAAATATCACATTCTGACTTAACTTCTGCTGTTGAATTGATATAACAAACAACAGGGATATTAGGATTTTTAGCTTTAAATTCTCTTAGCTGTTGTAGATTTATCATATCAGCCATTGCACAGCCACAATCTAAGCTTGGGATTATCACTTTTTTATTTGGTGATATTATTTTTGCAGTCTGAGCCATAAATGTTACTCCTGCAAAAACAATTATATCAGCATCAGATTCTGCGGCTTTTTGACTTAAATATAGAGAATCTCCAACAAAATCAGCAACTTCGTCAATTTCTACATTTTGATAACAATGAGCTAAAATTACTGCATTTTTTTCTTTTTTTAATTCAATTATTTTTTCTCTAATATCCATATTATTTATATTGTATAACAAACAGAATTCTTTTTGATAAAGCTTTTATTAAGATTTGTAAACATGTCTGTAATTCATGTCAATTCATGGTTTCGGGATTACTTTATATACATGTAAAGGTTATTTAAAAAATTAGTTAGGTTAAAAACAAAGATAGTGATTACAAAATTAACTTATAGGTTTTGTAATTAAAAAAATTAGTAACAGATTTCGTGTGATAGTTACTAAACAGTTATAAGGTTAGGTAGGTTTATTATGGGTATGCTATTAATGATGTTCAGGAAAATGCACCTGATACAAAAGAAAGATAACATCGAATTCCAATTAACAGATCTCAATCAGAAGTTAATGGATTACCAAAGCCTATCAGCAGCCTTGGCGAATGATTCTACATCTTTAACTGATATAGCATCAATTCCACCATCATTATTTGGTTCAGGTATTAATACTTTGATGATGGCTCATGGTGCCGCAACTCAGTATGCAAATCAAGCAATGAGTTATATGATGAATGGTGGCAGTATATTTACTCAATTTGGCGATAATGCTCAATATATGCAACAAATAGCCTATATGAAGGCATATGAGCAAGGTAGAGAACAATATAAGAAACGTATAATGGCTCAATTAGATGAACAAGAAAAACAAATGGAAATAAAGAAAACTAAGCTTGAAGCACTTCTTGCACAAATCGAAGAAGAAGAAAAGGCAACTACTCAAAGAGTCCAAGCTGGTATCCAATCCCAAGTATCACATTACGGACTCCAAGCTTAAATCTAAAATATTATATCGGGGGCATAGTCCCCCCTTAAAACCAATAACCTTAATATAACCTAAAAAATAACCGTTTTTAGGGAAATCAACAAGATGTGTAGAAGGTAATTAAAGCGTCTTATGATTTCCCTTTTTATTTTATTAAGATTTGTAAACATGTCTGTAAATCATGTCAATTCATGGTTTCGGGATTACTTTATATACATGTAAAGGTTATTTAAAAAATTAGTTAGGTTAAAAACAAAGATAGTGATTACAAAATTAACTTATAGGTTTTGTAATTAAAAAAATTAGTAACAGATTTCGTGTGATAGTTACTAAACAGTTATAAGGTTAGGTAGGTTTATTATGGGTATGCTATTAATGATGTTCAGGAAAATGCACCTGATACAAAAGAAAGATAACATCGAATTCCAATTAACAGATCTCAATCAGAAGTTAATGGATTACCAAAGCCTATCAGCAGCCTTGGCGAATGATTCTACATCTTTAACTGATATAGCATCAATTCCACCATCATTATTTGGTTCAGGTATTAATACTTTGATGATGGCTCATGGTGCCGCAACTCAGTATGCAAATCAAGCAATGAGTTATATGATGAATGGTGGCAGTATATTTACTCAATTTGGCGATAATGCTCAATATATGCAACAAATAGCCTATATGAAGGCATATGAGCAAGGTAGAGAACAATATAAGAAACGTATAATGGCTCAATTAGATGAACAAGAAAAACAAATGGAAATAAAGAAAACTAAGCTTGAAGCACTTCTTGCACAAATCGAAGAAGAAGAAAAGGCAACTACTCAAAGAGTCCAAGCTGGTATCCAATCCCAAGTATCACATTACGGACTCCAAGCTTAAATCTAAAATATTATATCGGGGGCATAGTCCCCCCTTAAAACCAATAACCTTAATATAACCTAAAAAATAACCGTTTTTAGGGAAATCAACAAGATGTGTAGAAGGTAATACAATGCGTCTTTAGATTTCCCTTTTTATTTGGTTAAAATAAAATTCCTGCAATTGTTGCTGACATAAAACAAGTTAATGTCCCGCATATCAATGCTCTAATACCAAGTTCAGCTAAATTTTTTCTTTGATTTGGCGCTAATTCACCAATTCCACCTAATTGTGTTGCAATAGAGCCAACATTACCAAAACTACACAATGAAAAACTTGCAATTAAAAATGCTTTTGGAGTTAAAATATCTTTCATTGATGATAAATCGATATATGCAACCATTTCATTTAATATAACTTTTGTACCCATTAATTGACTAACTGCAGTAATATCTTGATGAGGAACACCCATTAGGAAAGCAAATATTGCAAAGAATTTACCTAAAATCATTTTTAAAGATAAATGTTGTAAATCTAAACCTAAGAAAGCACCATGCATATGGAATGTTTTATAGATTAATGCTCCAAAATATCCTAAAGTAAAATCAATCATAGAAACAAGAGCTACTAATGCAATTAACATAGCTGTAACATTAATTGCTACTTGCATACCTTCACTTGCACCTGATGCTATAGAATCTATTAAATTTACGTGAGTTTTTTCTGTAGATAATTTGATATTTTCACCTGTTTCAGGAACTCTATCTTCAGGATAAACCATTTTTGTTATAACTAACACACCAGGAGCTGCCATAATAGAAGATGCTAAAATGTATTCTGCAGGAATTCCCATTCCAATATATATAGGCATCATAGCACCTGAAATACAAGCCATACTACCTGCCATACAAGCTAATAATTCTGAACGAGTTAATGCTTCTAAATATGGTTTAATCATAATTTGAGCAACAATTTGGCCAACGAAAGAGTTTGCAACAGAACAAAGAGCTTCAGCTCCTGAAACCTTCATTAATTTGTTCATTGCTTTACCTAATATCATAACGATTTTTTGCATTATGCCATAATAATAAAGAATATTTACAAGTATCATCATAAAAATACAAGATGCTACTAACTGTAATGCGAAAATTCTATGTCCTGCACCAAAAACAGTATCAAATAATTTGAAGTCTAACAGACCGCCAAATACGAACTGACCACCTTGGAAAGCAAAATCAAGAATTTTTTGTATTAAAACACCTATTCCTAAGAATATTTTTTGTCCTAATGGAACTTTAAAAATAAAAACAGCAAGAGAAATTTGGAGTAGAAAACCTATTCCTACAGTTTTAAAATTAATTTTCTTTCGATTATTTGATATCAAGTAAGCAATTGCAAAAATAAATATAATACCTAAAACACCAAATAATCTGTCCATAATTTTCTCCATTACTAATAATATTATGAGGGAATTATAGCAAAAAGGCTTATAAATGTATAGCTAAATGATTTGATTTATTTACAATTTATATGAAACAGCTAATCCTGCAGGTAAATCTAATATTTCTGTTTGGAAATCCTCATCATTCATAACTGCATCAAGATAAGTTTGAACTTTTTCTCTATGAGAGTTTACATTATCAGCAGCAATGATTGCATTAGGAAGTAAATGCGGTTTTATTAGTTCAAAATTTCTAACATACTCTCTTTTATTTGCATCAATAAGAACAAAATCAAACATTTTATCAGAAGGTAAATTGTCTAATATGTCACAAGCAGAACCTAAAATTGGAGTATACATGCCTGCAAAACCACATTTATCAAAATTTGCACGTGCAATACTTTGGCGTTTATCATAATATTCAATAGTTGTTAAATGTCCTTTTGTAACTTTCAAAGCATCCAAAAACCAAAGTCCTGAGTATCCGTTAGAAGTTCCGATTTCTAAAACACTTCTTGCATTTCTTATTTTTACTAACATATTAAGGAAATTTCCCGTAGAGCGTGAAACATTCCAAAAATCATGTTGAGTTTTTTCTAGTTCTAATAATGTTTCATTTAATATTTCATTCATAAACTTAAATCTTTCTTATGTTTTTACCAATAGTTATATTACTCACAGGAATATCAAGAGTATTGGTTTTCAATATAACATTTTTATTTAAATCCATTACAGAATATTTTCCTGCTTTAACATCTGAAATTATTGCAAGAGAAGTATTCGGGATTATTTTTATTGAAGATGAGAAGCCTCCGCTATTAAGATGTACAATAGCAGATGGTTCATCTTTTTCGGTATCAATAATTTGAACTAAATTATCTTGAGCGCTTAAAATAAATAATTTTTTCCCGTAAGATATCATATCAACAGGTTTTTTAATTATTTCAAATTCAGATAATAATGTTTGGTTTTTGTAATCTAAAACAGCCATTCTGTTTTTAGTTCTGCTAATTAGATATAGCTTCCCGTTTAAGCAAATCATTTTAGATATATTCGGATAGCTACCCATATCCTTCAACAAATACTCATTTCCAAATTCTATGCTCCAAACTTTATTTGAAAGCTTATCTACATATAGTAGGTTGTCTCCTGATAAAATTAGATTTTCACATCTTCCGTTAACTTTTATTTTTTTCTTTAAAGTCATATCCTCAAGAGAAACCTGATAAATAGTAGATGCATCAGGACTTGAAACATAAGCCAGATTATGTTCTTTATCCATAATAATTTCACCTGCGTTTGTTGTTAAATCTAATTGTTTAATTACTCTATCGTCAGCTAATGAAATTATGTCTACTAATGTACTATTATAAGTTGTAACAAATAAAAACTTATTATCAGGAGTAATCATAATAGAGCGAGGTATAGCTTTTTGAGCCAATGCGTACATCGGACTGCGTGATTCTCCTTGGATAACTTGAATATCTTTTGAATAACAAGTTGAAACATATAATACTTTATCTTTTAATTGCGGAATTACAGATACTAAATTTGCTTGTTTTACAGGTTGGACTTGATTAGTTTTTTCATATTGAATTTTTGTAGGAGTAACTTTTATTTCCTCTTTAGGTCCAATTTTTACATTTAAATTTCCTGTAATACTTTTTAAATTTTCAGGAATAATTAAATTCTTAGGAACCAACATATCCTGAGGTAGTAAACCTGATTTAACAATTACAGGAGGTTTATCGAATTTTTTAATTGTTCTTGTGCCGTCACTTTGTACTATCATTTTTAATAATACAAAATCATTATTAAAAATAACAACATCAGGACGTTTATTAAGTGGAGTTTTATTTGGATAAGTTTGAACAACTGTCAAACTTTGTTCCGTTTTTATTTTTGCAGGATATAAAGGTAAATATACAGTACCATCCTGTAAAATAATAACTCCATCGAATCTTATATCAACAGAAGGAAATGTTTTCTTTAACACAGATTGAACATCTTCAGGCAGCTTTGCAGCTAAACTGCTTGTTGCTGTTAAAAATAAAACTAATAATGATATAAGATATTTTTTCATTATTTAAAAGCCCCTTTAATTTTTTCTTTTACAGATTGTTTTTTAACACGACCTGTTTCTAATTCATAAAGAGATTCATATAATCTCCTTTCTTCATTAGATATATGCGTAGGTGTTTTTACGTTAACTATAACAATATGATCTCCACGCATAGAAGGATTTGAAACAGAAGGTGCGCCAGCTCCCTTTATGGTTACCCTATCACCTGATTGAAGTCCTGTAGGTATAGAAATTTTTCTATCACCATCAATTGTTTTGATTTCTATTTCATCACCTAATACAGCTTGAGCAGGTGTTACCTCTAATTTGGTATAAATATTCATACCATCTCTATGGAAATATTTAGAAGGTTTAACATGAATAATTATATATAAATCACCTGAAGGACCTCCATTAGAACCTGCATCACCTTCGCCTGATAAACGCATTTTAGAGCCTGTATCAACACCTTTAGGGATTTTTACATTAAGAGTTTTTTCAACTTCTTTTCTACCTTGACCTTTGCAATCAGGGCAAGGATCAGAAATAATTTTACCTTTCCCGTGACATTTTGGACAAGTAACTATTTGAGCAAAGCTTCCTAAAATAGTTTGAGTAGTTTGTTGAACTTGGCCACGTCCTCCGCAAGTTGGACAAGTTACAGGTTGACTACCTGCTTTGGCTCCAGTCCCTTTACAAGATTGGCAAGTTTCAAGATGGTCAATTTTAACATCTTTTTCTACCCCAAACATAGCTTCTTCAAACTCGATTTCTATATCAAGTCTAAGATTTTCCCCTCTTGTTGGGGCGTTTGGATCAACTCTACGAGACCCGCCAAAGCCGCCAAAACCTTCAAAGAAAGATTCAAATATATCATTTAAATCGCCAAAACCATTTGCGAATGGCCCTTGTGAAGAATAACCTTGATTTTGTAATCCTTCTTCTCCAAATCTATCATAGGTCGCACGCTTATTGTCATCCATTAGAACTTCATAAGCTTTGCCTAATTCTTTAAACTTTTCTTCGGCATCCGGTGCTTTATTTACATCCGGATGGTATTTTCTTGCCATTTTCCTGAAGGCACTTTTTATTTCATCTTTGGTAGCATCCTTTGATACTCCCAGTATTTCATAATAATCCGTCATCGTTTTCTCTTTTTCTATTTACTATTCAGCTGTTGCAACATTTACTAATGATGGTCTTAAAACCCTATCACCAAGTTTATAACCCTTTTGTAATTCTGCAATAATTGTATGTTCAGGATGTTCACTTGTTGGAGTTTGCATTACTGCTTCATGGAAGTTTGGATCAAACTCTTTTCCTTCGCATTCAATTACTTCTAATCCAACTTTTGCTAATGCATCTGTTAATTGCTTATGTACTAAAGTAAAACTTTCTTTTACTTTTTCACAATCTTCAACATCTGCAATAGCTTTTTCACCTCTATCAAAATTATCTAATACTTCTATTAATTTCTTTAAAGTATCTTCTGCGCCGTATTTTAATAAGCTTTCTCTTTCTTGAGCTTGTCTTTTTCTGTAATTATCAAAGTCAGCAGCTAATCTGATATATTGATTATTTAGTTTTTCATAATCAGCTTTCAATTTATCTAATTCTGATGTTTCTGAGCTATTTTCTTCTTGTTCTGTTGATTCATTATTATCTGTATTTTCATCAACAACAATTTCTGCATCAGGATTTACTTCTGCTTTATTTTCTTCTTTTTTAATATTTTCTTCGGACTCTGTAGTTTCACCCTTAAATGGATTTGTCATAGTTAAACTCCCCTTACAGTATCGTACAATTTTAATTATAGTTTATCAAGTTGCATATACAAGGAAACTTTATTTTTTTTTAACATTTATAACCCATTCAACCATATTTTGTTTAAATTTTAAAATACTATTATTATAGGTGTTAAATCCGTAGTAATTATGAAAACAATAAATTCCTGCAGTAAAAAATAATATTAATAATAGAATTGCAAAAAATCTAAAAGCTTTTAAAACAGCAACCATTGGTAGTCTGTCATCATTTATAATCATTTTAGATGGTTGTAATAATGTGTCCATAACTTCATCTTTAGTTTTATTTTGAATATTTTCAAATTCTTCATTATTGTTCATTGATAAATTAAATAATTTTTCAAGATTAGCTCTGGCACATTCAATTTTATAATTTTCGGCATTATTATTTTCATTATTGGAATGATTTAGTATTGTTGTTTTTGACTGAATAAAAGCATCCGCTAATTTTTCAATATTATTAACTTCTTTTTGTATTTCATTTTTTATTTTGTCTTCTTGTTCTACAATTTCGGTATATATTTTTTCAGATTTTGCAAATTTAATCATTTCAGTTCTTAAGTATTTAGATTCTGATAATAATTTAAAAAAATGAATTTTATCTTCTAAGTTATTTTCTAAATATTGAATAATTTTTATACGCTCATTTTGTAATTCATTTATATTTTTTTCTTCTTTTTCTTGTTGGAATGTATTAAAATCAATTTCATCAATAGTTTTGAGCTTATCTATGTCAATGTAATAATTTTCATTATCAGAATTATTTTCATCAAGTTCATCAGGAAAAATAAAACCTAATAATTTTGCAGAATTTTCTTCAAATTTAATAAACATTAATAAATTACCTAAAACACCATATCTTTTATGTTTTTTAGGTACGAATAATTTATAATCATCAAAGTTTAATCTGATAGATATTTTACAATTTTCTATAAATAATTCTGCGATATCCCATTTTGAAAATATTGATGAAATTTCTTGGAAACAAGTTGAACTATCACATTTAATATTATAATTTGCAAAAATTTTCTTAGCAGCAATTACACTTAAATAATTTGCAATCATTCTTGCTCTGGTATTTGCATTTTTCATCCAAGAACATTTTATCCACGCGAGTTTTTTATCTTGTTCTTCAATTAACACCGTATGACTAATTGTTTTTGTTTCAAAATCTTTTTCAATATTTTCATCCATAAAAGTATATTCTCACATAGATAGATAATGTTCCACCTATTTTTAAATGAAATAAACTATTTGTAAACAAAACTTAACAAAAGGGCTAAAATAGGCAAAAAACATGAGTTTGCGGTTTTTATATACATGTGTAGTAAGTTAAATAACCCTTGGAGGTGTGTATGTTAAACAATGTTTCATTTAGAGCAGGTGCATTAGATTCAGCAAGAGATATTATGGATCAACCTCAAAAATATGCAAAACAACCTAATGTTCAAGGAGCTCCAACAGGTCCTGACGCAGATGCTTTTGTAAAACCAAAGAAAAAACATACAGTTAGAAATGCTATTATTGGAACATTAGTAGCAGCAGCTGCAATTGCAGGTGGTTTATTAGCTGGCCATAAAACAGGTTACTTCACCAAATTAATTGACAAAGCTGGTGCTGCTGATGCAGGAAAAGTAGCTAAATTTATGGGTACTGCTGCTGAAAAATTAAATGGCGTAGGCGAATGGTTAGCAACCAAAGGTTCAAATGCTTGGAAAGCTGTTACAGGTATGTTCAAAAAAGGTGCTGAAGGTGCTGGAGAAGTTTCAGCATAAAATTTTAAGCATAACGCATCAACAAGGTTTTAAAAAGAGGTGATACGTAATTTGTATCACCTCTTTTATTTGGTAACTATTTTTTATTTAAAATGATTAAAACATTTATCAATATTATTTATTTTTTCAGTTCTATCATCATAATTTAATTTTATTACACAATCTTCTTTTTGAATGACTTCACCTATTATTGTGTAATTTTTTAGTTTAGGAAGCAATTCAACAGGTACAGTTGCAACAAGTTGATAATCTTCTCCACCATAGAATATTAAATCCTTATAATCATCAAAATATTCTTTTATTTTGGGATCATATAATATTCTCTCAAAATCAATAGACATACTACAATTACTTGCTTTGCCTATTTTATATAGAGCATCAAAAAGTCCATCTGATGTATCCATCATTGCATAATCTTCTTGAATATTTTCTGCAATTTCTTGAGAAAAATCAAGTTGAGCGACTGGCATGAGATGAGCTTTTATCAAATCTTTATCAGGTTCTAGATTATTCATTAAAATTCTTAGTCCTGCAGCACTAGAACCATGAACTCCGCTTGTAATAATTTTATGACCAATTTTTGCATTACTTCTGGATGAAATTTTTCTTCCTTCAGTTTTACCAATTACACATATTGAAATATATAATTTATCAGAACCTGTTATATCACCACCAACAATTTCTACATCTAAATCTTTCAATGCGAATTTACAACCTTCATAATATTCATTTACATCTTCTTCTGATAAATCTTTTGGAATAGATATTGATATTGTTATATAACAAGGTTTAGCTCCTGAAGCTGCGACATCACTTAAATTTGCCATCATAGATTTATAGCCTGTTTGATATGGTGTCATTATTTCTTTATCAAAGTGAACACCTTCAACAAGGCTATCTTGTGTTATAACAATACCTAAATCATTTAAATAAGCGCAGTCATCGCCAATATATTTAGAATTTAATATCTTTTTAATATTATTAATTAATTTTAATTCATTCATAAACGAATTTTAACAGAAAAAATATACTTAGTCGATATGGGGAATATTAGAAGTTTAAAAAATTAATATTTTTACTCATTAATATTAAATATTTCCATCAATAATAGAATTATGGAAATAATAAATTTTTTCAAAACACTAAATAAAAAAATAGATTCTATCGATAAAATGGCACCGAAAACAAATCCGTTTACGATGCCAAATTATATAACACTTGTTTGGGTAGATGAAGAATGTCCAATTAAAGAAAAATTTGAGAATAATTAATTAACAGGAACATCTATTGGTTGAGTAAGTTTTGTTTTAAATACTGTTCCTTTTGTGAAAGAAACATCTTCACCTCTTCTAAATAAATCAATAATACTATCACCAACAAGATAACATCCGCCACCAAAAGCACCCCCTATTGCACAAACAGGGCAAGTTACATATTGAATTCCCGGGGCAGATTCTCCTGCTTTTAATCCGTAGTTTGTAGATTTTTTTGTTATATCAACACATTTATCCCAATTTTGTTGTACTGCTTCTCCATATCCTTTTTGATTATAAATACCTCCATCATATGTCATTTTTGGTATTCCTACAAATCCTAAACTTAATGGAATTTGTCTTCCTGTTGGAGTTACAATATGGTCAAAATCGATATATAAAACAGCTCCTCTTGAACAAATTTTTGCTGTTTTTATTCTTGAAATACTACCTCTTACAATAGAACCTGCAGGTAAAACTACATTATTTTGATATTTTTGATCATTTAGTAAAACAAAATTACAAACATCACCTTCTTGATTTGCCATTGTATCAACTGTTTGCATCAACTGTAAATCAAATGCAGTTCCTGCTGGAATTCTTGCGGTTCTTGCATCACCTCTGTATGGTGCGGCAAAAGACATATTCATAAATGCAAATAAGCTCAAAATAATTAATAATGCTCTCATAAATAACCTCTTTTCTTATTTTTGATTTATTCTACTAAATTATAACTTTTATTGCAAGAGCGATTAAAATGAGACCTCCAACAATATCAAGACAATTAGGATTAAATTGTCGAAAGGCACGACCTGAATAAAAACCCATTAATGAATTTATAAAAGTTACTATCCCTATTAAAATTACAGGAAATATTATACATTTCAAATTCAAACATAATGTAATTCCTGCAGAAAATGCATCAATACTTGTTGCAACTGCAATTAAAAATAATGTTGTATAAGTTAATACTGATTTATTTTCGCTTGGTTCTGACTCTTTATTTTTATTCAAAGCTTCTTTTATAAAATTGATTCCTAAATACATAAATATTGCAAATACAATCCATTTTGAAAAAGGCTCTATATAAACCCTTACAAAATTAGTAAAAACCCCACCTAAATAAGGCATTAAGAATTGAAAAATTCCTGTAAATAGAGCCAAAAGTAGTGATGATTTAAAAATGTTTTTTGTTAATTTTGTTCCATAAGAAAATGAAACAACACAAGCATCAATTGATAAAGCTATAGCTAACAAAATTATATCAAACAGACTCATCTACAACCTCTATCTCAAACAATCTATCCCATGGGTAAGTATAATTGTTTTTGATTTCAATATCTAAAACTTTACTTATTTTTTCTTCAAATGGCTTCATATAAGTTTTTATATCCTGAGGTTTATCTATCATTTGTCTTACATTTGCTTGATAAGCCCAATCATCTAAAAATCTTATCATTTGAACTTTTTTAAATGCTTTATCATCATATTCTTTTGCATTGAATTTTATTTTTGCAGCACAAATCAATGTTCCCAAACTATTAGCCGAAGTATTCCAAGCACTATAGCCATAAAAATTATCTAAATTTATTTGTGGCAATATTTTTTCTACAAAATTATTATCTGCACCGTTTGCATTTCTGACATCTGCTATCATATAAGGACTATCAGGCAATTTTATTTCTCCGGAAAATAATTCTGTAGGTCTTTTCATTACAATTTCACCCTGATGATCTTTAAAATTATTCACTATCAAAGTAATATCAGCATCTTTTTTTACTTCTATTCCTGCCAAATTTAATTGATTTAATACTGATTTTTCAATTGATACATCCTCATAATTTGAAATCAAACCTTTTGAATTTTCTTCTATAAAAATAGGATTAACTGAAAGTTTCTTTTCTATTGCTCTTGATAACAAGCTTATAGGAATTTCATCTGCTCCTGTAATTACTTTACCACCTAATTTTTCTAATTCTTTTGCTTCTTTTACATTGAAACCATATTCTGCACAATCATCTTTAGAAAAAATTAGTTCATCAAAATATCCCAATTTTTGCCATTCAAGATACATCTTATTAATATTAAAGTTTCTCTGACGAGTCATTAAATAGTCATTTAATATACTTTTAGGAATTAAATTTTGAACAGGACTGCCTAAATTCCCTAAACTGCATTTATGAGTATTATATGAATATTCAAAAATTCTTGTTCCATAATCTTTCCAATACTCTTTTTCTTCCTCATTATAATTGTTATTAGAAATCCTCATAATACTGGAAAATGCTAAAACTTTAGCTTTTCTTTTAACCCATTCCGAACGAAATTTTAAAACTCTTTCTTTTATTTCTTTTTCAGAATAATTTGCTCGTCTTGATGGAATTAAACCTCCATAAGCAATTGTATCCAATGATAAAATAACCTTGTCTACTTGAGGTAATTCTTTGAACCATTCATAAATTTTATCCACATCAGCATATTTAGTTAATGAGCCTAAAAACTCACGAGGAGGAATAAATAATTCAATATCTTTGTCTATTGCAGCAATATCAATTGCTAAATTATAACAAACAGGTCTATTATCTATTGGAATAAAACAAATTTTCATAAATTAATTATATAAAAAATATTAACATTTGTAAAAATAGATTTATTTATTATAAAGTTTGCAGATGAACTGCCGTAAACACACATAGTGAAGTGTATCAAGGAAAAGGAATAAGAAAATTAAGTGAGTAATAATATTCATCAAAAATCGCAACTGGCAAGAGAATTGGCAACTGTGGAATTGAGAAATCAACCACAATATAAATTTGCGCCAATCCCTCAAAGTGTCCTTGATGCAAAAATGAATGAATATATGAAGCTTACAGAAAAAGAGCTTCAAGAAAAGATAAATGAGTATTATTCAAAAAATGCTTTTGGAATAATCGGAGACAGCTTTGAACTATTATACGGTAAGGATAAGAAGCAAGCAGAACTTCGAAAACAAACAATGGCAGAAGAATATCGAATAATGATGAGCCCTAAAACAGCGAAAACAGAACAAGCAAAACAAGTGGCTCAATTCAATAAACAAATGAGAAAATTGGGAATAGAATCAAATACCCCAAT
>CALVEW010000020.1 GCA_944326645.1 Candidatus Gastranaerophilales bacterium | reverse complement strand
TAAACATTTCATAGAGTTTTACCAACAAATCCATATCGGTTGGTTTATCTACATCTATAGCCTTTTTAGCAAAGCCTACTTGGTTTTTATATGCTTCATGCTCTTTTTCTGATAACATCGCTAAATATTCTAATAATTTTTTCTGATTATAATGCCCATTTGGAATTCCCATATGCTGACCTACGACATTTATAATTGTATCGACAAATCCATTAACATCTTTTCCAGTCATTTCTCTATAAATATTATTTACTTCTTTCTCGCCTGCTGATGGAATCACGGTAGGAATTTCATTTGTTTTTCTTAAACTCTTTACTAAAGGTAAATTTACATTATATTCTACTGCCGAAAAGAACTTTGGAAACAGTGAAAGTGTTTGGATTTTATCTTGAAAATTTTGTGGCTCTTCTGTAAATTTATTTATCCAAGAAAACTTAGAAACTCTATCTGATGATGTTTCTTGAAACAAATGTGTTGATTCATGCATAAGAGATTCTAAAAATGCGATTTTATCTTCCTTTTTATCTGATTTCGGTTCTTTTAGAAATAAAGCTTTTTCGCCATTTCTACAACTGCCATCACTACTAAACAGTATCTCATCTTTAAAATATGCTGCTGTTCTATCATGAACATTTGAATTTGAACCAACTTCACTTAATTTTTTTATTTTTGCATTTGGTGAATATCGTTCTAATATTTGTTTAACTTCATCTATATCAATACTAGATTTTGTTTTGTTGTATTCTAAAATGTCCTTTTCTAAAGGTAAAAATTTTTCTCCTAATTTTGATAACCCTTTAAAACTAGGAGTTCTAGGCTGAATTGTTTTGGTAAAAGTATCTTGGTTCAAATTTTGTCTAACAAATTTATTTTGAACCTGAGATGAGTTTTTATTAAACTTATTTTGAGAGATATTATTTAAAAATAAACTTACTTCCATGTTATAACTAACAACCCTAAAAATATTTTTTGCTTAAACAAACAAATAATTTTAAGTGCAAATTATTTTTATCACTTTTTTGCGATATACTACAAATATGAATAAAGAGTTTCTTAAAGAAAAAATTGAATACTTTAATTCTCCAAATATAAAAATCGAAAATAATACGATTGAATTTATTACCAAACCTCATACTGATTTGTGGCAAAGAACTTATTATGGGTTTCAAAATGATAATGCTCCTTTTGTACAAATTAAAATTGACGAAAAATATTTTTCATTCACTATCAAAGTAAAATATTTTTCAAAAAGACGTTTTGATCAATCTGGAATTATCTTATATTTAGACAGCGATAATTGGCTTAAAGCTTCTGTTGAATATGAAAATGAGAATATTCAAAGACTTGGAAGTGTTGTAACTAACAACGGTTTTTCTGATTGGGCAACTGTTGATATTTCATCAGAAATTAATGAAATGTATTATAGATTAAGTCGTAGAGAAAGTGATTTTTGTATTGAAAATAGTATTGATGGAATAAATTTTAAACAAATGCGTATATGCCATTTATTTAAAGGAACTGACGATATAAATATTGGAATATATGCTTGTAGTCCTGAAGATTCATCTTTCAAAGCTATTTTTAGCGATATGTATATATCAGATTGCACTTGGTTAGAGCACAAATAAAAGCATAAAATATGATTATAAATACAGGTGGTAGAACTGATACTGTTCAATATTATTCTGAATGGTTACTAAATAGATTTAAAGAAGGTTTTGTATATTCAAGAAACCCGTTTTTTCTTTAAAAAGTCACAAAATACGAACTCACACCAGATAAGGTTGATTGTGTTGTTTTCTGTTCAAAAAACTATGAACCAATTCTTAATCGATTAAATGAAATAACAGATAAATTTAATACATATTTTTATTATACAATTACTGCCTATGATAGAGATATAGAGCCAAGAGTTCCTACAATTGAAAAAAGTATTGAAATCCTTCTTAAACTAGAAGAAATCACAAGCGCAAAACGAATTGCTTGGAGATATGATCCTGTATTACTGACAGATAAATATACCATAGATTACCACTTAGAAACATTTGAGAATATGTCAAAACAATTATCAGGACATATTGATAGATGCATTTTTAGCTTTGTTGAAATGTATAAAAAATTAAAAACAAATATGCCGGAAATTACAGAACTTAGCAATTCAGAAAAGACAGAACTTGCAAAAGGCTTAGGAGAAATAGCAGAAAAATATAACATCATCATTCAAACTTGCGCAACTGATATAGATTATACAAGTTTTGGAATTAACCCTTCAGGTTGTATGAATTTGGATATTTTAGGAAAAGCAAATAATATCAGATTTAAAAAATTAAAACATAAAGGTATGCGCAAAAACTGTAAGTGTATAGAAACAAGAGATATAGGAGCCTATGACACATGTCCAAATGGTTGTAAATATTGTTATGCAAACTCAACTCCTCAAAAAGCGATAGAAAATTACAAAAAACATAACCCTAATTCCCCAATATTATTTGGGAAAATTAATACTACTGATATAATCCAGCAAGGAAATCAACAAAGTTTTCTTGACTTAAATCAAAATTTAAAATTATTTTGATTTTTTTAATTTAATCTTTGATTTTAAACGAATGAGTAATTATTATATTCTATTAAATTCTGCTAAATCACAGTCTAGTGCGCCTATAATTTTTATAATTTCAAGAATAGGTGGTTTATATCGACCTTTTTCAAATCTAATATATTTTCTAAGCCTCATACCAAGCAAGCTAGCAAATTGTTTTTGCTTAAACTTTCTTTTCCTAATTTTGAGAATCTTTTTCCGAAAAAAGTCTGAGTTATACATAGTTTATTACTTATAATTTAATTTATCATATTCATATTGAATAATATAATCAACAATATGAATATGATATACCGTAGAAACATTTTTGTCAAATAAATAGAATAATAGTATGGTAATTGATTTAAAAAGTTTGGCAAAAAATTTTGCAAAGAAGGTGAAATTAGAACGAGTAAAAATGGACATTTCACAAGAAAAACTTGCAGAATTAGCGGGATTAAATAGAACAACAATAAGTGCAATAGAGAGATGTAAGATGTCCCCAACATTGGACACAGTAGGTAGTTTGGCAAATGCTTTTGGTTTAACAATCGAGGAAATGTTCAATTTTAATTTTTAATTGGATAATTTTCTTTGAATTGGATAAATATTACAACGAGTTGCAAACAGAATTGCAGACTATTTACTTATAATAGGTATAACCATTGCATATTCATACAAGGATGCATTTTGTGATAATTTTATACTTGCAAGTATTACTATTGTAAGTAAACAAAAAATAATTATTGGTAAAAAATCAAAAAATAAAAATGCGAAAATAAATTTTATCCAGTAATTCTTTTGTTCCATTTCATACCCCTTAATAATTTTATATTAATACAAATATAATCATATATATTAATATATTTTCAATTAAAAACAGTAAATATATTATAAATATCTGAAAATTATGTTATAATATAATAATTATGAAGGATATGATTAAACAATTATATCAAAGGTTTATTTCCTTAAAATCTATGTGGTGGACGCATGTTCTATCTATTTTGACAAACATTTTTTTTATTCCGTATTTTATATTGATAATTATTAATATAATTATCAACATTATTATATGTTTTACAAATGGTAGTGGAATTAAAGAATACTCAATTTTAAATGGTATAATATCAATTATTTTTATTATTATATCTTATGGAATAATAATGCCAATCACTCTTGTAGTTTTTATTACAGAAATGTTTACATCTTTTAAATTAGTAGTAAAGAATAAAATTTTGATAAAAAATCCTGTTTATCATACATTTTGGCTTACAGGATTTATTATATTTATTATAAATATGTTAATTATTTTTATTTTAAGACTTAAATATTGTTTGGGATTTTAATTGGTATATGTAAAATAAATGGTTGCAATTCCCCTGCTAACTGTTGATGATATATACATTTATTAAGATTTTATGAATTTGCGTAAAAAGGAAATAGCCATAAATAACCATAAATATGCAAATAATAAGTTTATATAGCTATAAATATTTATGTTCTTAGGTAATATAATAAAAATGGAATATATGGAGCAAATAAATATTAATAAATGAATCAGTAATAATAATTTACTTTTTGAGAGTAAATATGAGAAGAATAATATTCCGTTTGCAACAAAAAAATAAGGGATTGGAAACAGAATTAAAAAACCACCTAATCCAAATGTTATTGATGTAGGATTTTCAATATTGTGTAATTGATATAATGTAACATTGTTATAGCAATGATAAAAATAAAATACTATCCAAAAAAGAAATATATTAATAAAAATTGTTGTAAAAATAAGATTTAATAGATTTAACTTTTCAGGAGTATTTTTATTTTTTATAAATATAAATACTCCTAATGTAATTAATGGTATTGATAATAGTAAATTGTATATAATATTTTGTATCATATTGTAATTATATAATATTTTTTTACAATATTTTCTTCTTGTAATAATAAATATGAAATATTATTAGTAAGTCTTGTAAAATCTTGTTTAGTTGCCCAAAATTGCACCTTACTAACTTATTATTAAATTGTTAAGCTTTTATCATAATTCATTGACTCTATTTTATGCTTTTCTTACAATTTTCATGAGGAAATGGAGTGAATATCTTCAGCTGTGCCGCAGCCGTAATAGCCGGAATACTCAAATTTTGACAATGTTTCGTCGCAAAACATTGTAGGCAAAGGGGTAAATGAAAGAGTAGAAAGGTTTATTGTGAGTATCGCAGTATCAGCAATACAAGCATCAGGAGTACGTTCAGGGCTATGTCCGCATGGTCTGCCACCTGGAGCTTGCCCTATATGCTCAGGTATGGGCGGGGGCTCAAACAAAGTTGTGACTGCCGATTTCTCTGCTAAACCCGGTGAGATGAGTTGGAACGAATGTGCTGCTATTGGTGCATTTCTTAAATCACTACAAAATGCCAGAATGGCGAGAGAAGCTGATTATCAACACCAACTTGTTGCGATTGCTCAGTTCCAAAATAATATGGCTAAAATGGCTGCTAATTTGCAAACTTTTATCCAAAATATGAGCCAATCACCACTTACCAGACCTATTGCGTATGTTGCTCAAAACGTTTTACTTCCTGTGGTGAATTTTATGAAAGATTTACCGGTAAAATTCTTACAAATGACTGCTAATATTGGACAAAAATTAGCTGATATTTCTGATAAGTTAGCGGCAATTTATGGTGAACTTAAAGCTGCTATGGATAAGAAATTCTCTGATTTTGCTAAGAAAGTTAAGAAGAAAATTATTTCTATATTTGAAATATTTAGTTCTAATAATGAATCAACAGACGATGAAAAAATATTAGCATACCAAAAACAACTTAACAAAATACAATCATTTCTCGAAGGAATAAACAAAGAGCTCAATCACAAATACAAACAAATGGTTGAGAAAGATGTCGAAACTTCCTTATCTGCATAACCAACAAATAGAAGGAATTAGATAGTGAATATTTATCAAGATCTAGAGGCACAAAGATTACATAGAAACCAAACCAGAACACAAATCAAAACATCAAATTTAGTTAAAGAAGGAGTATTAGTAAATTCTAATGTTCCATTAAACGACTCTTATAATTCAATGTTGATTTCTGATTCTGTTGAGATGCCTAACAAGTTGTATGAAAGAAATACCAAAAAAGAAAAAGGTTTACTCCCAATAGCGGCAGCGACAACAGGGTTTATGGGATTAGTTGCTGCAGGAACTGCGCTTTTAGCAAAGTCAGCTAAAGATACTGTGGAAGTTGATTTAGCTAAAAAACTTCCTTCTATGACAAGAAATGTTTGTATAAATGAAGAAATCAATCAAGCAATATATAGAATGGTTGCATCTCCTAGTAAAAAAGCAACAAAGGCAATGCTTGGTGTTGCAGCTATTTCATCAATGGGATTTATGGGTAAAACCTTCTGTGATGGGTTTAGAGATGTTTGGGTGAAGAAAAAAGAGGCTGATATCCATAAAAACTTACAAGAAAATCTTATAGCAGTAGAAACTCAATCTTTTGCAGGTAAATTACAGATTAATAGAAGTCTTTTAGCTGAAAAGGCAAAAGAATTTTCAAAGGTCTTGGCTGAAAACCCTGAAACAGCTGAAAACTTCAAAAGTCATCATATTCATTTCAAATCAAATAAGTCAAAAGATACTAGTAACAAAAAACAAAAATCTTCATTCCTCAAAAATCTAGGTTATTTTGCTCTAGGGGCTGTATCTTTAGCAGCGATAGCAGGTTTTGGATATATTTCGATGAAAAATATTCGAAAAAGTGTTTCTTCGATGAAAGAAGGACGTGAAAAGGTTAAAGAATCAATCAATTTTATAATTGAAAGTATGAAAAATCATTCTGCAGAAACTCTTGGGGTTGAAGGACACAATGAAGCAAAAAAATTAAATAGTAATAACATAAAAAATCTTCTTGTATCAATGGACGCAACCCCTGAAGAAGTTGCAGAAACTGCTAAAAAAATGCATTGGCATAATGATGAACAACAAAAAGAATTCATTGAAGATACATTATTCACTATAAGAAAATCAACAGAAAAAGCGAATAGTGCTCTTGGTGGTTCAGGTGAAGACAGAAACACTTTCTATTCACATGTAAATGATTATACAGCATTCTTCTATAACTGGATGCTTGATTCATCTAACAAACAATTCAAAAGTCTTTTCTTAGGAATAACAGGAGCTACTGCTGCAACATACTTAGGCAAAACAGCAGGTGAAGCTATAAAAGATGTTCAGGTAAAAAAATATAATGCAGAAACTGAGCTTTCTTTACAACAAAGACTTGTTGCAACAGAATTAAGAAACTTCAAGTCAAAGAAAGAAGCATCTATTCAACCATTATGTGATGAGTTTTACAGACAAAAAGATAATGGAAAGCCTAAAGAAGAACTAAAGGTTATGGCTGATAGTATATTAGGAGAAATCAAAAACGGTCCTCCTTATGTATATTCATAGGGGTAGGGGTAAAATATATCCAAGCTTAATCACAAATTAAAAAGGGAAAAATGATAAATTCACCGGTATTTAGACAATTCAAGCAACAACAACATTTCAAGCCGATAGAACTTCCAAACGAGAATCGGAATTATTGTCTTGTTGATAAAAATAAGGTAGATTTCTACGTAAATCAAAGAGAAAAAGCTCTACCTCAGCTTGAAAATATTCTAAAAAAATCTAACGATGAAAAAGAGATTACAGAAACCTTGTATATCGTTGATCAAATGATAGATAGCGGTGTCAAAGGTGTTGATAAAATGTATCCGACACTATCAAGATTTAATGATACAAAATCACCTAATATCCAAACGTTTTTAGCCGGGATTTATCGTAAAACAAAAGTTCCTGATGCCTTTGGCCCTTTATGTACAATGCTTATACAAAACTCCATAAACCCGCCTAAAACACCTCAATATTTTAATCCAAATGAAGAAATCGGCGGAGCTATTTTAAGTTATTTGGCATAAAAATTATTATATTTATATTGACACGTGTAACGTTATAGGTTATAATATAGTTATGATAAAATCATTTAAGCATAAAGGTTTAGAAAGTTTCTTTTTAACAGGCAGTTTAAAAGGTATTCAGTCTAATCATGCAAATAAATTATCACGTATACTATTAGTTTTAAATAGTTTATCAGGTTTAAATGATTTATCATCACCAGCATATAAACTTCATCCTCTTAAGGGTAATTTAAAAGGTTTGTGGGCAGTAACTGTTCAAGCAAATTGGAGAATAACTTTTCAGTACGATGAAGCTACATCAAACGTTTATATTGTTGACTACCAAGATTATCATTAAGAAAGGACAAATATATGGAAATGTTTAATCCACCATATCCCGGAATAGTTCTTTTAGAAGATTGGATAAAACCTTTAAATTTTACTATTTCTAAATTTGCATTAAGAATTGGAACAAGTCGTAAAAATTTGTCTGAAATTGTGAATGGGAAAACAGGTATAAGTCCTGAAATGGCATTAAAATTATCTAAAGCTCTTGGAACATCTCCTGAACTATGGTTAAATATGCAACAAGCATATGACTTGTGGCAGGCTCGTCAAACAATTAACCTTGATGATATTGAAACTATAGAAATGTAATTCAAATCTTATAACATAATTCTTATGTAGAGTATTGTATCTTTATTATTAAATTCTTTTATTTGATTTACCCCTGTGCTAAAATATTTTTATGGAAGTGATAAAGAATTTTCTAAAAAAGTTGGATAGAAGATACTTTTCTCGTTTGCAAAAAAAACAAAAAATCTATTTAGGTGTTTTTGTCGGTATTGCAGCAGTTTTATTTTGGGCATTTATTAGTGCAGGAGTTATTACCCATAACTTTAACAGAAATATTTTAAAGGGAAATACTGATCAACAAGAATTAGATGTTAAAAGCATGATTTTGACTGAATCTAAAGAAGGTCAAAAGTCTTGGGAAATTTATGGGGAAACAGGTGAATATTCAAGTGACCATAAAATTGCAACATTAAATAACTTAATCGGGAATTTTTATAAAGATAATAAAGTTAATATGAGTTTCCAATCTTCAAAAGGAACTTATAATGAAGAAACTCATAACATAGATTTGTATGAAAATACTTATGTTGTTTTAGAAAATGACATAACGGTAACTGCAGATCACGTTACATATTATAGTGATTCTAAAATTATTACTGCAAATGGACATGTTAAAATCAACAGACAAGGTACATTTATTGCAACAGCTGATGAGGCTGTTGTAAATTCTGATTTTAGTACATTTAAAATAAAAGGACATACACAAACAAATATATATGAATCTAAAGATTCAAAAGGGGCAACTGCTTCGAAAGGGTTATAATGAATAAAAGAAAATTTTTAACGATAATATCATTACTATTTTTATTTTTGAGCGCTGTAACTATTGGTTCAGACTTAATTATTGAATCAAGAACTCAAACTTATTCTGAAAAAGATAGCTTAATTAAATTTTTAGGCGACGTAAAAGTTCGTTATGATGATATTACAATTGTCGGGGATAAAGCTGATGTATCAGTAACGAAAGATAATAAACTTGATACAGCAACATTCCATGATAAGCCGTATGCTTTTCAAATCCAAAATAACAAAAAAAGAGAAGTTAAAGCTAATATAATGAAATTTTCGTTATTAACAAAAGTATTAAGAGCAGAAGGTGACACCCAAACAATTGTTACTGAAGGTAAAACACCTATTGCTATTATAAATGCGAATGAACAAGAATATGATACAAATACAAATGTAATGACTGCAACCGGAACTGTATCTATAAAATATCGTGATATGACAGCTTTTTCTGATAAAGCAATTGTTAGAACTGATAAAAGTGGTAATGTAAAAAGACTTGATTTGGTAGGTCATGCAAAGATTAACCAAACTAAAAACCACGCTCAAGCTGATCATTTTATTTATACAATGGATACAGAAGAAATGGTTGCAATTGGAAATACTGTTACTACAACAGTAACTGATAATGGTTCTGAGTTTAAAGTTACTGCCAGATATCAGCAGTATGATAAAAAGAACAATGTCTTTATGGGTAGTGGTAATGTTCAAGTTTATTATCAAGATTATTATGCAAAATCTCCAAAGATGACTTGCTATCCTGATAAAACTACTAATAAAATTAATGAAGTTTATATGACAGGTCGTTCTATGATTCGTCAAGATTATAAAGAAATTCACGCTGATAAGATAAAAATAATAGTTGATCCTAAAAATTTTGAAGCAGTAGGAAATGTTAAAACTATTATTAAAGATATTGATTCAAATACAAAAGATAAAGATGGAAAAGACGGAGGATTCTTATAATGACAGCAAAAACGGATTCTGCTTTAGAATTTTATAAACAGGGTAAATATAAAGAAGCGATTGACGTTTTTAGTACTATATTAGAGCATGATGAAGGTAATGCTGAAGTTTATAATAATATGGGATTATGCTATGCAAAGTTGAATGATTTTGAACAGGCTGAGAAGGCATATAACAAATCAATAGAACTTAATCCTACTATTCCTCAGGCATATATTAATTTGTCAGATTTGTATTACAAGAATAATGAATTAGGAAATTCTATTGGAACATTAGAGCGTGGAACTTATGAGATGGAAGATAATATGGTTCTAGCTCATATGTTAGCAAGAGTTTATCTTGATGATTCAAGATATGACATGGCAATTGTTGAATTAGAAAAAGTTTTAGATAAAGAACCTGAAAACTACGATGCTTATTATGATTTAGGTAGAGTTTATTTTGAACTTGGGGATTACGAGGCTGCAATTAGTAATTTTGAGAATGTTATAGAATACAAAGAAGATAACGAATTTTTATATTACTATCTTGCTCAATCTTATGAAGGAAACAATGAAATAGATAAAGCGATTTCTAATTATTTAAAAGCTGTGACTGTTAATACAAAATTTGCAGTTGCTTATAAAAAATTAGGAGTTTTATTCTTAGCAAGAAATGATTTTGAAGATGCTATTGAGTATTTTGAAGATTATATGAATTTAGATATTCCTGATGAAGAAAAAGAAAATATTAAAAAACTTGTTGAGAGAATTAAAGCAAAATTATAAATTATGAATACTAAATATTGGGTTGCTTTATCTTCAATAGAATCTTTAGATTCAATATTTATCCAAAAGATTTATGAATATTTTGGAGATATTGAGCGTGCTTATAATGCTTCAAAAACGGAACTTTCTAATATTGAAGGCTTGAGTGTAAAAAAGACTGAATACTTTTTAGAAAATAGAGCAAAACAAAATATTGATGAAATTTATGATGAGGTTGAAAAACGAGGAATAAAAGTTTTAACATTTGATGATGAAAGATATCCTAAAATGTTAAAAGAAATTTCAAATCCTCCTATGGTTTTGTATTACAAAGGTGATTTATTTTCTTGTAATTTAGATAAAACCTTAGCTGTTGTAGGTTCAAGAAGGGCAAGTTTTAATGGTAAAGAAAGCTTGAAGAAAATACTTAACGGATTAGGCGGTACAGATATTTGTATTGTATCCGGTTTAGCATCCGGAATTGATACTTTATCTCATCAATTGGCAATAGATAATAATTTAAAAACTATAGGTGTTATTGCAAGTGGATTTGATTTTACTTATCCCGCATCAAATAAAAAATTATATGAAGATATCATTAATGGAAACGGTGCTATAGTTACAGAATATTATCCGACATTTGAACCTTTGAAATATCGTTTCCCTCAACGAAATAGAATCATTTCAGGTCTATCTTACGGGACATTAGTGGTTGAGGCTGCATTAAAAAGTGGGGCGCTAATTACTGCAAATGTTGCGTTAGAACAAGGTAGAGAATTAATGTGTATTCCAGGGCTTATTACTAATCCAAATACTGAAGGAATTTATAAATTATTGAAAACAGGGGCAAGTTTGATAACTGAATCAGAAGATGTTTTGAATGCTTTAAATTGGGAAATTATAAAAAATAATGACAATTTTGAAGAATCTGATGATTTAAGCATTGACGAGAAAAAAATTCTTTATACAATAAATATAGAGCCAAAGAATTTTGATGAAATCCAAAATGAAACTAATATCCCAACAGATAATTTATTGGTAATGTTAACAACTTTGGAACTTAAAGGGAAATTAGAACAAATAGTTGGCGATAGGTATGCCATAATAAGATAAGAGGAAAGTTAATGAGTCCTGCAGCGACTAAAAAAGAAGAAAAAGAAGTTAAAATGAAAGCTACAAAGTCATCAAAAAAATCTGATGACAATGGTAAAGTTTTGGTTATAGTTGAGTCGCCTGCAAAATCTAAAACTATTAAAAAGATTTTGGGCTCTAATTATCAAATCGAAGCTAGTTTTGGGCATATTAGAGATTTCCCTAAAAATGTTTTAGGATTCGATGTTGAAAAAGATTTTGAGCCATCATTTATTATTATTCCTGAAAAGAAAAAAGTTGTTACTAAATTAAATGAGCTAGCTAAAAAGTCAGATAAAATTTTACTAGCTTCCGACCCTGACCGTGAGGGAGAAGCAATTGCATGGCATGTTAGACAAGTTTTGAATGTGCCTGATGATAAGATTTTTAGAATTGAGTTTAACGAAATTACTCCAAAAGCTGTTAAATATGCAGTTGAGCATTCTCGCCAAATTGATATGGATAGAGTAAAAGCTCAACAAACAAGACAAATTTTAGATAAACTTGTTGGTTATAAATTATCACCTGTTTTGTGGAAACAGTTGGGTAATTATCACTTATCAGCAGGTAGAGTTCAATCTGTTGCTTTGCGTATGATATGCGAAAGAGAAGATGAGATTGAAGCATTTGTACCTGTAGAATATTGGTCAGTTACTGTTAAATTAGAAAAAGATGGCAAAGTTTTTGATGCTGAACTCGTTAAATTTGAAGATGAGAAAATAGAAATTGAAAATGAGGAACAAGCTCAGAAAATAAAAGAATATTTAGAAGATAACACAAGAGAATACATTGTTTCAAAAATTACAAATAGAGAAACAAAACGTAAACCAACAGCTCCTTTTATTACATCAACATTACAAAGAGAAGCTAGTTCAAAGTTGGGTTATGGTGTTTCTAAAACCATGCAAATTGCTCAAAAATTGTATGAAGGTATTGAGCTTGAAGAAGGTTCTGTTGGTTTAATTACTTATATGAGAACCGATAGTGTGAGAATATCTGATGATGCTCAGGCTATGGCAAAAGACTTTATACTTAATAATTATGGAGAGAAATATTATCCTGAAACTCCTAATAATTATGTAAAAGCAAAGAAAAATGTTCAAGATGCTCACGAAGCAATCAGACCTTCATATCCTGAAAGAACTCCTGAAAGTATAAAAAAATATTTAACTCCTGAACAATATAAGTTATATAAATTAATTTGGAACAAGTTTATGGCATCTCAAATGTCAAATGCTGTTGTTGCGAATAAATCTGTTGAAATAACTTGTGGAGATTATACTTTAAAAACAGGTACAAGTAAGGTTTTATTTGATGGATTTTTGAAATTGTATAACGATTCAGATGATGAAGAAGAATTATCTAAAATCCCTGATTTAAATAAAGATGACAAGTTAGAGTACAAAGAAGTTTTACCAAAACAACATTTTACTCAACCACCTCCAAGATATAGTGAAGCTTCTTTAGTTAAAGCTTTGGAAGAATATGGAATCGGTCGTCCATCTACTTATGCATCAATTATTACTAAAATTCAGACTCGTAAGTATGTTGAAAAACAAGACAAAGCTTTAGTTCCAACATTTTTAGGCAGAACAGTTTCTAAACAATTAGTAAGCCAATTTACTGATATTATGGACTATGCTTTTACTGCAGGCATGGAAGAAAAATTAGATAAAATTGCTGATAAAAAAGCTGTTTGGAATAAAGTTTTAAGAGAGTTTTATGATCCATTTATGGATAACGTAAATGATGTAATGGCAAATGCAGGAAGGATTAAGATAGAAAGTGATGTAACTTGTCCTAACTGCGGAAGAAAAATGCTTATAAGAACCAGCCGTTTTGGTAGCCAATTCTTAGGATGTTCAGGTTATCCAGAATGTAAAACAATATTGCCAATGAATGTAAATGGTGATAATCCACAGCCTGCAGAACCTGAAAAGGCAGAAGAAAAATGTGAAAAATGTGGTGGAGATATGATTATCAAGACAGGACCTTATGGGAAATATCTTGAATGTCTGGCATGTCAAAATAGAAAAAGTTTTGTTAAATCAACAGGAGTAACTTGTCCAAAATGCGGACAAGGGCAAATTGTTGAAAGAAAATCAAAATACGGAAAAGTCTTCTATGGCTGTAACAAATACCCTGATTGTGATTTTGTTTTGTGGAATGAACCAACAGGAGATATTTGTCCGGAGTGTAAATCTTTGATTGTAAAAAGAATTACAAAAAATGGTGAAAAATTAGAATGTTCAAATCGTTCTTGTAATTATAAACCTGAAGAAAAAAAAGAAGGTGATGATAACAATGTATAAATTAGGAATAATCGGTTATCCTTTAGGGCATTCAATATCTGCAGTAATTCAAAAAGCAGGATTTGAATCACTAAATTTAGATGCAAGTTATGAGGTTTTAGAAACTCCACCTGAAAACTTAATTGATAGAATAAAATTCTTAAAAAGGAACGATTTTAACGGATTCAATGTAACAATTCCTTTAAAAGTTCCTGTATCATTGTTTGTAAATGATATTGATGATGATGCAAATATTGCAGGTTGTGTAAATACTGTCAAAATAGATTCTGATAAGAATTTCTTTGGTTATAATACTGATATTTATGGATTTATGACTGCAATTCCTAAAAATGTAGATTTAAAAGGTAAAAGTGGAGCAATCTTAGGAACCGGTGGTGCATCTCGTGCTGCTGCAGTTGGTTTGGTTAGAAAAGGGATTGAAGAGATTGATTTTTATACAAGAAATATTATTAATTCTCAACAATCTATTAATTATTTGAGAGCTAAATTCCCGACAATAAAATTTGAAGCTCAT
This sequence comes from Candidatus Gastranaerophilales bacterium, assembly GCA_944326645.1. GTDB lineage: Bacteria > Cyanobacteriota > Vampirovibrionia > Gastranaerophilales > Gastranaerophilaceae > UMGS1585. The sequence continues at coordinate 840 of CALVEW010000020.1, read as the reverse complement.
CAAATACAAAATGCGAGTGATTTTTCTAAATATTCAATATTGGTAAATGCAACTCCTATAGGTATGAGAGGTTTTGCAATGGATGAAACACCTGTAGAATTTGGTGCATTAAAAACTCTTAAACCGGATTCAATAGTTTATGATATTGTGTACAATCCAATGGATACAATATTACTTCAATATGCTAAAAAGTTGAATTTGCGAACCGTTGAAGGTTTAGATATGCTAATTTATCAAGCAGAAAAAGCAATAAATATATGGACAGGAAAATCTCCGGATGTTCAAACAATGAAAATTGCGGCATTAAAAGCTTTATAATTTAAAAATTATCTATTCTCAATATAATCAACTGTTTCTTTTTGTATTGATTTGTTTGCAAATTTCATATATTTTTGTTGGTTTTCACTTAATTCAGGATTTTTACTACTTTCTCTAGTTAATCTAGCTAAGAATGTCATAAGAGGAAGTTTTTTATCATCATTAACAATCAAATCTTTATTATTTAATTTAAAAGTTGATTGATTTACCATATCTTCAGGAACATCAAATCTTTTTAAATGTAATTCTACTGTATCAGGATTTTCTTCATTAATAAACATTTTAGGTGCGCGTTTTAAATAATCACTAAGATGGTTACCCTTTTCATCATCTGTAAGCTTTGCTGAAATTTTAAGTTCTGTATAAAACTTTTCTCCTTGTTTTAATTCAGAAGCTTTCTTCTTATCATCTTCTCCTATTACGTCTTTTGCCATAATTACTTCTTTACCTAATAATTTTTATAATTCTTTTGCAACTTGTTCTAAAGAGAATTCTTTTTTAAATTCTCCTTTTGGTCTTCCT
>CALVEW010000019.1 GCA_944326645.1 Candidatus Gastranaerophilales bacterium | reverse complement strand
ATTAATAGAAATTATCTTATCAAAACAATCACTTGCACTATTAAAATTGCTTTGATTAGCATAAGTAAGCCCCAAATTAAACCAAGCATCTGAATAGTTATTATCTATCTTTATAGCTTCATTGTAATAATATGTTGCTTTACTTAAATTCTTTGTAATTCTATTTAAATTTCCCAATTTTAATAAAACTTCTTTATCATTTGGTGTTATAACAATCGCTTTTGAATAACAAGATATTGCTTGTTTGTAATCTTTTGATTTATACGCAGAATCTCCTTGTAAAATTAATTTTTCAACATCTGACAAATTATCTTCTTGAGGTTTATCTTTAGACTGTTTAACAAGAGAAGCTTTATAAGAATCAAATTCATTCTTATATTCGACATTATTTTTATCAATTTCTATTGCTTTTTGGAAATAGTAACTAGCTTTTTTATCATTTTTCAAATATTTATTAGACAAAGCTAAACCAAAATAAGCAGATGCTAATTGGTCATCATTTGCCAAAACTTCCTCAAAAGCTAAACCGGCTTGTAAATATTGTTCTTTATCAATTAAATCATATCCTAAAGATAATAATGCAGAATCCAAATGAGCCTCAACATCGGCATTATCTTTTTCATATAACAAGCTTTTATATATATCTATAGCCTGCATATAAGATTTATCAGCCTGTAATGCAAGTGCTTTGTTATATCTTAATTCATAATCATTAGGAGTTTCCTTTAATGCTAAATCATAATATTTTAAAGCTTTTTTATAGTCTTCTTTTTTATGATAACAAAATGCTAATTCTTTTTGAATATCTGAATCAGTTGGAGCCTTACTATATGCTTTTTCGTAGTTTAATATTGCTAAATCAAGATTCCCTTGTTTTTTATACATTAATGCTAAATTTTTATTTGCATCAACATTATCCGGATATGCTTCTAAATATTTTTTGTATTGAACAATAGCATCCTCATTTTTATCCATAGAAGCAAGAAGATTTCCATAATCAAATCTTAAATCATAAAGATTCGGTTCTAATTCAAAAGTTTTATTAAAAGCTTTTAAAGCATCATCATTTTTATCTAAAGCTTGATAAGATAATGCTAATTGAGAATATGCCTTTACACTATCAGGAGTATTTTCTAATGATTTATTCAAAACTTTTATTGCATTTTCATAATCATCTGATTTAAATAATGCTGTTCCATAATTTATGTAATCCTTAAATGAATTCGGAGATAAGTCGTATGCTTTTTTATACTCTTTTATTGAATTATCAATATTTCCGGATTCTAAATATGTTCTAGCAACACTTTCTCTTGCTAATTGATTATCAGGATATGTCTGTAAAAACTTATTGTAATCATCAATTGATTCATCATATTTTTTTTGGAATGATTCAACACTTGCAAGATTTAAATAGTTATATTTATATTCAGGACAAAGTTTCTGAGCTTGTTTATATGAATTGTAAGCATTTTCATAATCACCCATTGATTGTAGAATATTACCTATACTCACATACAAAAAGCCATCTGCCGGATTTAATTTTAAAGCTTTTTTATAATAAGAAAGTGAGGTTGCATTATCACCGATATTAGAGTATAAGCCTGCTAATTTTGTATACAAAATAGAATCATCACCATTGATTGCAACAGCTTTTTCTAAATACTTAATTGCATTTTGATAATCTTGATTATGTTCATAGATTGAAGCAGTCTTATACAAATTATGAGCTTCCTTTGTCATCTTAGCACTACATAAATTTGATGATAGTATTAATATTAAAGCTGATAAAATTATCTTATTACAATTCATAGTTATTCCTTTTTATTATTTCAAAACAATTCCGTTCATTTGACAGAATGAATTTAAGACTGTTTCTGCCTTCTCTACTTCAGATAATAACGAAAGCACTTTTATATCTTCAGCAATTGTTTTTGATTTTTTAATCATTTGTTGTGCATTTAAAACATAATCAACTTTCTTATCTGCAACACTCATTGCAAAATCTTGTAAATACTTTGAATATAACAAATACAAACTAGCTAAATGATATTTTATATTGTAGTTTTTAGCAATTATTAAAGCTTTTTCAATATACATTTTGGCAGATTCAAAATCCTGCATAGCAAGATATATCTCACCTATAAGTTTATTTAACAATAAAGAGAAATAATGATTTGAGATATTCGCACTTGTAGAAATTTCTAAAGCCTTAACAGCAATATCCAAAGCTTCACTAGGTCCATCTATTATCATTTTGGCATTTGAAATAAAATACCAACCTAATAAAACTCCAATAGCATTTTGTTTATCTGCAAAATATTCTATTTGCTTTGTATAAATAGCCGCAGCTTCTTTGACTGACGATTTATCTTGGATTAAACGTCCCAAAAGTAATTTCAGAATATTCTTAGTAAAATCATCACCTATATTATCAGCATATTGTGCAGCTTGGTATAATTCATCATAAGACAAATCATCTTTATTCATAAAAAATTGATTTAATATTCCTGTGAAATTAATTTCAGATAAAACTTGAGGCGATATTTGTTCATTTGATAATAATTTATCCAAAATTTCTATTGATAAACGAATATCTCCAAAAATTGTATAAGCAAATGCTAAAGTGGAATTTATTTGTATCATCAAATCACTATTCTCAACTTGGTTTGACTTACATGTATTAGCAAGCATATCCAAAATATGGAATACTCTATTATCTCCTTGATAAACCAAAGCCTTTGCTAACGATAAATTAACATTTATCCAAGCCTCAAATATTGAATCAATATCAATTGTTTTACAAATTATTTTATTATTTAAAGCATTTTCTAAAGTAGGAATTATATCATTATCTATTAAATTAATAACTTCACCGACATTCCCAAGTTTTAATAAAGGCAAAACTTCACGAGTCTTTATCATTGCAACTTCAACTATAAAATTTTCAGGAATTAATGGGATAGTTGAATTAATACATTCTAAAACTCCATGATAATTCTTTAGTTTCATTGAACAAGATGCTAAATAACCAAGTAATTCAATTTTTTCAATAAAATCTGAATCCGATAATAAAACAATCGCCTTTGGTAAGTACTCAATTGCTAATTGAGGATTTATAGGTTCTAATAATTTACCTAATTCGGCATAAATAGTTCGTTTTACTAAATCTTTTTGTGTTAAATTTATTGAATCAATTATAGTTAATAACTGCTTTTGTAATATTATGTACAAGCCTGTATCACCAATATATGCGGCATATTGAGAACATTTAGTCCAAGTTGAGAATGTTTGTTCTTCCAAATTAAGATTTTGACTAATAAAACCTAATATTGCTGTAGTTGACAATGTATAGGATGATATTAACGGATACAATGCCTCATTTACTGTTAGAAAGTTTTTTTCATCTTGCTTAAATAAATCTATTAATGTCGACCATATGCTCAAAGATTTAAATTCATAGCCTGAATTATTAGTAACAATTAAATAATTCTGTTTTACAAGCTTATTTATTCTTGCTTCTACTTGTTCATAACTCATATTAAAAATTGAACTTAATATAAATGGATAAAATTTATAGCCTAAAATTGAGCAAGCACATAGAATTAAATAAGTATAATTATCTGTTGCTTTTAAAATTTCCAATCGATTTTTTAGTACACCAACCAAAGTATCAGATAATTGTAAAAGTTTTTTAGATTGTTTTGAATCAGCAACTAAATTTATCAACTGATCAATTAAGATAGGGTTTTCATTTCCATAGTGCAAAACTTTAGATTTCAAATCTTCTTCTAAAGATAAATTTTTATAATTATTAAAAATTGGTTCTATTTGTTCTTTAGAAAAAGGCATAATTGAAACATCAACATAATTATTATCCTCTAAACAAGGTACATTCAAACAATTAATACCGGATTGTTCTTTGGCAAAACTTAATATCAATGTAAGCTTTTCTCTTATAAAATCATTAGAAATTAAAATATTTAATATTTCATATGAAAAACTGTCAATATACTCAATATTTTCTACTAGCAGAATAGAATTCATTTTACCAACTATAGTTTCAAAAATTTTAACTATAATTCTAATAGTATTTTGCTTATTATTTTCTATGTTTTGGAATTGATCAATATTTTCAGGATATAAAATATTTAACAGATCATAAATTTCTTTTACTGATAAATTATCAAAATCTTGCTTAAAAAATTTAATTGACTCTCTTTTTAATTGAGCCTTATTTGAACAAAAGTTTGTAACATTAAATAAATTTAATAATACATTTTGGAAAAATCCCAAAGGAGTCAATTGAGTATGCGGATTACATTTCCCAACTAAACAAGCAACTCCTAATGAAGAAGCTTTATTTATAACTTTTTTAAATATTACATCTTTACCTAATTCATTATTTCCGTTTACTGAAACAACCTTTATGTTTTGAGCTTGAATAGATGTAATAATAGCATCTTGAGCTGCACTAAATGTGTAATAATTTGCACTATACTTTATATCTTCAGAAATGTTTTCTTCTACAATATTAGGTACACTATTCAAACTTGAACCACATTTTCGACACATTGCAGATGTTGGCAAATTTATAGCACCACATTTTGAACATATTTTTAATAATTCTTCGCCACAATTTTCACAACTTGTATTTGTAATCAAATTATACGTTTTACAAGTAGGACACAATCTTCCAATACGTGTTCCACATACCGGACATTTTATTGCATTATTTTCTAACTGTGCATTACATCTAGGACATTTCATATTTTACAAACCTATTTGCATCATCTGACATTTCAAATAATATTTTAACTACTTCACTTGCAGATAAATCCATCGTGTTTATTAGACCTGCCAAATTTTGATGATCTTTGTACCTATACATTATAACATCAAGATACATAGACTTCTTTGATTCATCTAAACGATTTACATATGTATATAATCGTTTTATATCATTAATTGAATAATTAGTATTATGTGACAAATCAAAATTGTAATTAAATTTCTTATAATTAATTTTAGGTAAATTACTTGATTGTTTACAAACATATCTGTTATTTTCTTTCAAAACCTCAATTATACTCTTTGATATAACTTTATCGATATATTTGTCTAAAACCTTGTCATCATTTACAATATTAATTATATCTTGAACTCTTTCATTTATTAATTCTAAAAAAGACTCTAACAAGTCTTCATTACTTAAATACCTTTTATTTAACTTTATTTTATCTATTAAATCGTCTTTATTCATAGAATATCTACCAAAATAATAATACCATATATTAAAAATAAAATATAGTTTTTTTAATGTAATTTTGAATTTATTATAGCATCTGAAGCTACATATGCTGTAGACCAACAATTCTGAAGATTAAAACCGCCACAAAATCCATCTATATCTAACACCTCACCTATAAAATATAAACCATTTATTTTTTTAGATTCCATAGTTTTAGAGTCAACTTCTTTCAAATCAACTCCGCCAGATGTTACAACTTCCCCATCTTTATTCACTCCGATCACATCTAATTTAAAATTGTGAATAAGATTCAAGATTAAATCACGCTGTTGACCATTTATTTTATGACACTTATCTGTTTTAGATATATTTACTTTATCCAAAATATAGTTAGCTAAATTTAAAGGTAAAAAACTTGATAATAAATTATTTACCTGTTTATGAGGATTTTTATTTAACAAATCTTGTAAATCAAGATCTTTAGAATGCAAATTTATACTAATTGTATATGGTTTTCTATCTCTTGCCTTTAAAGAAGATATTTTATAGATTAAAGGTCCTGAAACTCCTTTATGAGTAAAAAGAATATCACCTCTTATTCCAAAGCATTCCGCATCTTTAACACTAATACCTGCCAAAGATTTTAAATTCTGCGACGTAACCAAACCCACCAATGATGGTAATGGAGTTATTATATTCACACCTAATCTTGATATTATATCAAATGTTGAATGCCCACCTATTGCAACAATTAATTTATCAAAATAATATGAATTCATATCTGTTACTAATTTGATTTTTTCATTTGTAGGTTCAATCCTTAACCCTTTTTCTTTCTTAATGTCAATATTTTTTAAAGCATCTATCATTTTATTTCTAACATCTTTTGCAGAATTACTTTCTGGAAAAATCCTGTTATCATTTTGAACATAAGTTTTAACCCCTAAATCTTCAAAAGTTGAAATAGTCTCAGCAGTTGAATACTTAGAAAATACTGAATATAAAAACTTTTCACCTCTTGGATAATTTTTAGCTAATTCTTTAAAATCATATTCACAATGTGCAAGATTACATCTTCCACCACCTGTAGGAAGTATTGTTCTCAAAATATTTGAATTGTCAATTATTAAAACATTACAATAATCTTGCAGAAAAAAAGCAGCTAAACACCCTGCAGGTCCACCACCCAGAATCCCTACATTTAATCTAGATTCTTGTGCCATATAGATACACCATTTCCGGACTTTCTAATTCATCATGTAACGTTGATACAGTTTTCTTAAAAGCCGGATGAATAAAATCAGGAGCTAGTTCCAACATTGGAACTAAAGTAAAAGCACGCTCATGAAAATGTACATGAGGGATTATAAGCTTTTGATTATCAAATTCTTCAGATATTATTTTATCATCATAAAATAATATATCTATATCAATATTTCTATCACCGTAACGGCCTTCTAAATCTCTATTACGGCCCAACATAGACTCAATTTTTTGACATTGTTTAAGCAATTGAACGGGTAATAAATTGGTACTAACTTGAATAACAGCATTAACAAACCAATTTTCAGAATCTACTCCCCAAGGCTCTGTTTCATATAAAGATGATGACTGCACAACACTTATACCATCAAATCCATTAAGCAAACTAGTCGCTTGTTGAATATAACCGACTCTGTCACCTTTATTTGAACCTAAACTTAAATATACTAATGCCATGGGTATATTTTATAACTCTATTGTTTATCATGTCAATACCAAGCAATTTTTATACTTAAAATGTTTTATATAATATAGGGAATTGTAAGTTGATATGAATATTATTAGTCAAATACTAAAATACGGAAGAAATACACATCCTAATATTAGAAATATAGAATCATTTATAAGCAAAAACTCAGACAAAATTAATGATGGACTTGGAGCAACAAATGATATTATTTCGAATGCTCAAATAGGAAGGGAACTTGTACAATTCTCAAAATATTCCACTAAAATATCTCCAATTTTTGAAGAAAATTATGTAAAAAACGTCAATAACATTATAGAAAATCATTTGGATAAACTTGAACTTACACAAAACTTGACAGATGATGAAAGAAAAAAATTTATAAATAATATAAGAGGAGATGAAAGTTCTTTTGTGACTTTTTCACTAGGAGGGAAGCCAAGTTTACTGATAGCTGGGAATAATAAGTTTATTAAACCTAGTGAAAAATATGATATATTGAGACGAACACTTACAATTCCTGTTAATAATAAAGACCTTCACATCAATAATACCATCATTTTAAATAAAAAATTAGTAAAAGAAACAATAAAAAATAACCAAAACTTTTATATTAATAGAATGAATTTGGATAAAGATACTTCAGTTGATGAAATATATAATGAATTAATTGGTGATGATAGTCCTCTTAAAAGAAATGAAAAACACGATTTAATAGGTATTACCCTTGGGTACTCTCCAATTAATTCTATTATTTATCAATTAGATCAAAATATACCAAATAACATAGAGTTAAGAAAAGATTTAAACACTTATAAAAAAAATTTAATCAATACATTGTTGAAAGCTGATTCTCCTTATAATAATTTTGATAACAAGTTCAAAGCAGAAATAGCTAAACAAATACGTGATATTGGTACTCAACAAGAAGTATTTAATACAAAATGGGATAAATACGGTTTTTCATATAGAAATATAGTTCCGGATAATGAACACGATCAAAAATTAATTAAGAATATAATTTCTTGTTCCCAAAAAGCGGAAGCTATTTTACAGGAAGATACATAGGCAAAGAACAATACCAATCACCATTTTTTGGTTTTTGACCTTTTATCACTCTATCAACATCATCTAATCCAGGTTTTTCTGATGAGGTAAAACCACACTTTCTAAAAAATGGAGAAGATGCTTTTAAAATATTGCCGTCTTGATTATTCATTGCAAAGACAGCAACCCTATTTTCACATCTTTTATTATTTGCTAAATATTTAGCAAATTTTATAAAATCACGCCCTACTCCTTGATTTTTAACTTTTGATAATAGACCAACGATATATAGATATACGTAATTTTCTTTCTTTGGATAATATTCAAAATCTTCTTCTGCTATCTTGCCGTAAAAACGTTCACCTGCAATCATAGAACCTAATTTTTCACCTGTTTTAGTTGAAAACATAGTATGACGCTCACCGTTTGAATATATCAAACGTTTAGGAAGAGGTAATTGTTTTACAGGAGGAAATTTTATCATACTCTAGTAAAACATCTAAATATAAAAAATTGCTAGTTAGCAGAATAAAACTTAGTAATTTCTGAAAGATATAATTCCAAAGCTTTATAACCATTTAAAACTTCATTAGAAGCTAATGCATACTTACTGGATAAAATAAATTTAAGCTCCTTAACTCTAATTTGAAGAAGTTCATCTGCATCCATTCTTAATTTATCATCCAAAGATGTTGACCATTGTTTTAACAACACGATTTCAACATTAACTTGTCCAATAGTTGTATTTTCTAATGTATTAAATTGGTATTTAAAAAGCAAATTACGTTCTGTATTTGATATCCTTGGTTGTACAACCTGAAAACCATATATATTTTTCATTATATTATAATTATCAGCTATACGTCTGTGAGAATAAGGCACAGAAGACTTTGCAAGCATCGCAGAAATAGGTAATTCAGAGCCTAAATCTTCTTGAGCAGCAACTACTTTTGATATATCAATTGTATTTTGTTGTTTATCCATTTTATAACCTCTATTTACCCCTTATCTCTATTTACCCCTTGTGAATATATCAAACAAACTCAATATTAACATTAATATAATTAAAATTACAATATAAATTAAGTAATGTATAATAGTAAATTTCCCTACACATAATGAAGCAATTGCACCTGCAATAATAGCTACAGATGTCATAATCGCTACAGTAATTTTTTGTGAGAACCCTGCCTTTAAAAGCTTATGATGTATATGCTCAGCATCCGCGACAAATGGAGATTTTCCTTTCATTATTCTTCTTAAACTAGAATATGTTATATCTAAAATAGGAACAGCTAATATAACAAAAGGTAATAAAATAGCTAAAGTAGCACCTTTCATAACCCCTGTTATAGATAAAGAAGCCAATAAGAAACCAGAGAATAATGCTCCTGAATCCCCCATAAAGATTTTAGCAGGATTAAAATTATAAGTTAAAAATGCTAGCATTGAACCGGCTAGAATAAATGCAATCAATGCACTTATTGAATTAGGAGGTCTCATAGCAAGAGCTACAATAGCTAATGTAATAGCATTAACTGTTATAACAGATCCAGCTAAACCATCAACACCGTCAATAAAATTAACCGCATTACTAATTCCGACAATCCATAACAAGGTTATTGGATATGATAAGAACCCTAAATCAAATGCTAAACCTATATGACTTGAAAAAGATGTCATATCAACTTTTACGCCTAACAGGTAAACAACTGTTGTAATTAATATTTGAACAACAAGTTTAAATTTAGCATCTAAATTATAAACATCATCAACTAATCCTAATAAGAATATTAATGAACTACCTAATAATATACCTGAAACCAAACTCCCATATGGATAATAACTTAAAAGAACAAGAAACAGAAAAGTTAACATTGTACTTGCCCAAATAGCTACACCACCTAATCTGGATACAGGAACTTTATGAATTTTCCTTTCATTAGGTACATCAACAAGCCCTTCTTTTTTTGAAAAAGCAATTACAAAAGGAACTAAAAATACTCCTAATATATAGGAAATAATTGCTCCAATTATATTTGACTGTGGTAATGAATTAATAATAATTTTCCTATCCTCACTTATTCATACAAAGGGAACTTCTTACATAAAGCTAAAGAACGTTCTCTTAACTGTTTTAACATATTTTCATCTTCAGAATTTTTAATAGCTTCAGATATAATATTAGCAACTTCTTTCATTGCAACTTCATCAAAACCTCTTGTTGTAACAGCAGCAGTTCCTAAACGAATACCACTTGTTACAAATGGGCTTTGAGGATCATTTGGTACTGTATTTTTATTTGCAGTAATACCAACCAACTCTAGGACATTAGCCATATCTTTACCGGTCTTACCTGTTTTTCTTAAATCTAATGTCATTAAATGGTTTTCAGTCATACCACCAACAATATCCATGCCATTATCAATCAAGCCTTTAGCTAAAGCTTTTGAATTTTTAATAATTTGAGCAGCATATTGTTTAAAGCTATCAGAAGCAGCTTCTTTTAACGCAATTGCTTTTCCTGCGATAATGTGTTCCAAAGGTCCACCTTGAGTTCCAGGGAAAACAGCTTTATCAATAATTTGTGCCAAATTTTCATCACACATAACAATACCGCCTCTTGGACCTCTTAAAGTTTTATGTGTTGTTGTTGTTACAATATGAGCATAACCCGCAGGAGATGGATGTAAACCTGCGGCAACTAATCCTGCAATATGAGCAATATCAGCTAAAAGGTATGCTCCAACAGAATCAGCAATTTCTCTAAAACGTTTAAAATCAATAACTTTTGAATAATTACTTGCCCCACAAATAATTAATTTTGGTCTATATTCCTTTGCTTTATTTTCTACGTCAGCATAATCAATGATACCATTTTCATCAACGCCATAACTTTTAACATCAAAAAACAGACCTGAAAAATTAACCGGAGAACCATGACTTAAATGGCCACCGTTTGATAAATCCATGCCTAAAATTGTATCACCAGGTTTTAGCAAAGCTAAAAATACAGCCATATTAGCTTGTGCCCCACTATGAGGTTGAACATTAGCATGATCCATATGGAATAATTCACATGCTCGCTTTTGAGCAATTTCTTCTATTTTATCAATATTTTCACATCCGTTATAAAAACGCTTATGTGGTTTCCCTTCAGCATACTTATTAGTTAGAACAGTACCACAAGCAGCCATTACAGCTTTTGATGTAAAATTTTCGCTTGCAATAAGCTCAATTGTTGTTTGCTGTCTTTTTAACTCAATATCAATTAAATCTGCTATCTCAGCATCAGTTTGTCTAATAATATCTAATTCCATATCAATATCCCTCTTTTAGATAAAATTATAAGACAAACTAGAATTTTAAGCAATCATTAATTCATTGGGATAACTAACTTCTGCCCAATACCAATTGCATTAGGATTTGCAAGATTATTTGCTTCCTCTAAAGCTTTTATCTTAGATTCATCAAAACTTCCATAGAACTTAATAGAAATACCTTCTAATGAATCCCCCGGTTGAACTGTATATTCTTTATTCTGAGGCTCAACAACAGGAGCTGGAGCAACTTGCTTATCTGCAGGTATAAAAGTAAATTTTAAATTTTCATTTACTGTAGGCTTAGTTAAATTTAAATGCATATCGTCTAGCGGAGAATACCCCACTATAAAACTTACTATAATAGCAAGAATTAATGTAGAAACAACTCCAACAAAGAATCCGGTTGTAAAAAATGCAATTGGAGATTTTTCTGTTCTTGATGCTACTTTAAAATTCTGCCACAACACGTCTAATTCTTCTTGCTTATCAATTGGAACATTTGAATCTATTGTTCTGCATTCTCTATTATATTTAGCAAGTGCATCAAGCATTGCGATTTTTTCTCTTGTCAAATTAGATCTTCTTAAAGTTGAACCTTTCATAATCCTCACCCAGTTCTTTACTGTATAAAACAGTACATATCACTATCATATTATTTCTAGTACATAATAACATAAAAAAAATCATGCTGCAAAAAAATCAACTATTTATATGAGATATTAAAGACATATTAATAATTAAAAGCAACTTATTATTTATATTAATTTTTGTAAATTTTTTGTTATTTTCTAGCAAAAAAGAGCATTCACATGCATTACAATAATTGTGATAAACCATTTTTGGAGTGTGTGATATGTTAGGGATTCAAAGCAATTTACCAGTAACAAATTCGGTAAAATTTGGACAATCTGTTAATTATGAGGATAGAGATTTTCAACCTCAAGATATTGAACCTGATGAGTTCTATCATGAACCATCACAAGAAGAACTTGAAACAGAACGAGATAAAAAACTTGCAAAGATTGAAGAAACTAAAAATGATGTAGATAAGTTTGCAGATAGTTTAGACAAGAATCCAAGTAAATTATCAAAAGGTGCAGGAAAAGCTGTAAGAGTTGTTTCAGGTCTCTTAGGTTTAGCAACAGCATTTGTAACTGCTAAATATGGTGCAAAAATTTCAATAGGAATTTTTAAAGGTATCGCAAAATCAAATATGGCAAAAGATGCAATTAATATTTCAAAATCAGCATTTAAACCTGTTGGAAATGGTTTAAAATCATTAGCAAATGCTTGGTCTAAATTTGTTGGGAATCCAGCAATTAAAGCATTTAAAAACACTACATTGGGTAAGAAAACAGCCGAATTTATGGCAAAACCAAATGTAAAATCATTCATCGAAAAAGTTCAAGGTTATAAAGAAGCAACAAAAACTCTAGCAAAATCAATTAATGGTGAAAAAGTTCAAACAGCAATAGAAAACACATTGGCCACATCTGCAACAGCATCTGTTGTTATAGATGATTTGGCCGGAAGAAATAAAAATAAATCAAATTTAGATTTAGCTTTAGGAGCTTCAGGAGGTAACAAATAATGAATGGCGTTTCAAATACAACATTTGTAGGTGTACCTCATAGAGGTATTTCTAAAGAACAAGTACAAAAAGCTAAACAATCTGTTAAAGAAAATTCAACAGAAATGGCTGTTGGTGGTACTGTTGGAGCTGCAACATTTCAAACATTAAGAAATGGTTCAAGAGTTGGAAACAGTATTACTAGATTAATTCAAGAAACAAAGCTTATTAAAGCTTCAAATAAAGCTAAAATCTTAAAAATATTTGAAAAAGGCAGATTCTTAAATCATCCTGTAGTAAAAAAAGTTGCAGGTCCTTTAGCAGGTTTTGCAGCACTTTCTACTGTAGTTGGTTCAGCTGCTAAAATTGCAGATACTTGCCAGTATATTGAATCTACAAGGCAAGTATAGTATAAACTTTCATTTATATATAAAAAGACTTCCAAAATTTGGAAGTCTTTTTAGTTGTATTAATTTGATTGAATTCAATTACTTAGTTTGGATAAACAAGCTAATTAAATCATTTAATGCACCATATTGTTTTTGGTAGTTTTGAGATTGTTTTTCCAATGTTGTGATTTGTCTTTTATATTCTTGTATTGTTGCTTGACATTCTTTTGCTGATTCTTTCAAATTGTCCTGAACTTCTTGAGCTTCCTTAAGAACACTTTTCATAGATATTCCAAGAGCTTCCATTGTTTGTTTAATGATTTGAGCTCCTGTATGTCTAGTTACTCCGCTTGGTAGCTGAGCAATTAATTTTTTCAAGATAACAATATTTGCAGGCATGTCCAAATCATTTACTTCAGGCGCAAATTTAATTGGCTGAGGTTCTTCTTGAATAAAATTATTTAAATTTATTTCAGCAAAAGAATTTTTATTCATAACATCGTTTTCTACTTCATAAGTTGGTTCTTCAAAAACTTCTTTAGTTTCAGTAACAAAAGGTTCTTGTTGTTCAACTTTAATATCAGAAAAATCAAACTCTTCGCTTGCTTTATGGCTTTCGGAAACTTCATCAGAAGAAGACAAAATAGTTTCTTCTATATTTGGAATTAATCCATCAACAGCATTTGCTGATTGTTTTGGTTGTTCTTCAACTTCTAACAATTCACCTTCAGATTGTTTTTTAAGAGCTTCTACTATTTTTTTTCCTACGCCGTCATTAAGTTTATTATTCAATGTTTTAACCTCTCTTTTTATATCTCCTTAAGGTTATTATAATGGAAATATATTTTTTTAACACAAAAAGTAAACTTATGTGAATATTATATAAAATTTAGGCTAAAAGTTTGCTATGCATATTTTTTGTAATAAAATATTCTTAAAGTAGTGACCGGGTTGGAATTAAAAACCTTACCGGTTGTGTATATAAATTAAGGAGAATTATAGATGAAATCAAGAAATTTTTTGTTCACTTCAGAATCAGTAACTGAAGGACACCCAGACAAAGTATGCGACCAAATTTCTGACGCTATTTTAGATGAATTTTTAACAAAGTATCCTCAATCAAGAGTTGCTGCTGAAACTTCAGTAACTACAGGGATGGTGTTAGTTTCTGGTGAAATCACATCAGATTGTTATGTTGATATCCCTTCAGTTGTTAGAGATACAATTAAAAATATCGGATATGTTGGAGAGTCAAGTGGAGGTTTTGATGCAAACACTTGTGCTGTATTAACAAGTATTGATGAACAATCTGTTGATATTGCAGGAGGTGTTAATAAAGCATTAGAAACAAGAAGCGATAATGCTGATACTTCTACTTTAGAAACTGAAAGTTTAGGTGCAGGAGACCAAGGTATTATGTTTGGTTATGCTTGTAATGAAACACCTGAATTAATGCCGCTTCCTATAAGCTTAGCTCATAAATTATCTTATAGATTAGCTCAAGTAAGAAAAGAAGGTTTATTATCATACCTAAGACCTGATGGTAAATCTCAAGTAACAGTTGAGTATGTAGATGGAAAACCTTCAAGAATACATACAATAGTTTTATCTACACAACACGATCCTGAAATTAACGGAATTTCTGATAATAAACAAGTTCAAGAAATTATAAGACGTGACTTAAAACAACTTGTTATTGATTATGTATTCGAAACAGAATCTATAAAATTAGATTCTGAAACAAAAATCTTAATCAACCCATCAGGAAGATTTGTAATTGGTGGACCTCAAGGTGATGCAGGTTTAACAGGTCGTAAAATTATTGTTGATACATACGGCGGCTATTCTAGACATGGTGGTGGTGCATTTAGCGGTAAAGATCCAACAAAAGTTGACAGATCTGCAGCTTATGCTTCAAGATACGTTGCTAAAAATATTGTTGCATCAGGACTTGCTGAGAAATGTGAAATTGAATTAGCTTATGCAATCGGAGTTGCAGAACCAATTTCTGTATTTGTTGATACTTTCGGAACAGGAAAATTATCTGATGATGAAATTTCAGCAATTGTTTCTGAAAACTTTGATTTAAGCCCTGCTGCTATTATTAAACAATTTGATTTAAGAAACTTACCTGCTAAAAATGGTGGTAAATTCTATCAAAAGTTAGCAGCTTATG
>CALVEW010000018.1 GCA_944326645.1 Candidatus Gastranaerophilales bacterium | reverse complement strand
CTTTAAAGTATGAAGAAAAGTCTATTTCTGCTTGGCGTGGCTGTAGCAGCCCTGACAAGCTGTACGAACAACGAAGAAGATGTTGAACAAATTCTTCTTTACATGGAATCAATCCAAAACCCAGCTAACTTCAGAAAATTAGCTTCAAGAATTTCTAAGAAAAAACCAATCTTAGCATTAAAAGCAGGTCGTTCTGCAGCAGGTGCTTCAGCAGCATCTTCACACACAGGATCATTAGCAGGTGCTGATAAAGCAGCTAATGCATTATTAAGCCAATCAGGTGTTATCAGAGAATATTCATTACAAAACTTATTTGCAACTGCAAAAGTTTTTGCTAACTGCCCTATTCCAAAAGGTGATAGAGTAGCTATCATTACAAACTCAGGTGGACCTGGTATTATGGCAACAGATGCTGTTTGTGAATACGGTATGCAAATGGCACAAATTACAGATGCGACAAAAGAAAAATTAAGAAGCTTCTTACCTTCTGCAGC
The DNA here is from genome assembly GCA_944326645.1 of Candidatus Gastranaerophilales bacterium. GTDB lineage: Bacteria > Cyanobacteriota > Vampirovibrionia > Gastranaerophilales > Gastranaerophilaceae > UMGS1585. Next base: position 15,179 of record CALVEW010000018.1, on the reverse strand, counting down.
ATCAGTTAAAAACCCTATCGATATGATTGCTTCAGCTCCTATCGAACACTATAAAGAAACTTTAAAAACAGTTATTGCTGATGAAAATGTTGATATGATTATTACAATCTATCTTCCATTCTTAGGCTTAAAAGATATCGATGTTGCTAAAGCATTAATGGAAATTAAAGCTGAACATCCTGAAAAACCTGTTATTGGTGTATTCATGACTAAGAGCGAATTCTTCTCAACATTATCTGATATGGATGTTAATATGCCATTCTTTATGTATGCAGAAGAAGCAGCTGATGGTTTGAACAGATTAAATCAACAAAGATTATGGATGGAAAGACCTGAAGGTCAAATCAAAACATTTGATGTTGATAAAGCAAGAGCTGCTGAAATCATCAAAGGTTCTTTAGCAGAAGGCAGAGCTCAATTAACAACAAGAGAATCTATAGACGTATTAGATGCTTACGGAATCAGAGTTTGTAAATCAGGTTTTGCAACAAATGAAGAAGAAGCAATCTCAATTGGTAACTCAATCGGATACCCAGTTGTTATGAAAATGACTTCTAAAACAACATCTCACAAAACAGATGTTGGTGGTGTAAGAGTTAACATTCAATCTGAAGAACAATTAAGAGCTGAATACAAAGACCTTATTTCTAAATTACAAGAAAGAGGATTATTAGACGGTTTAGAAGGTGTAATCATTCAAGAAATGGTTAAAGGTAACCGTGAAATGGTTTGCGGTATCGCAACAGATCCTCAATACGGTCCAATGATGATGTTCGGTCTTGGTGGTGTATTCATTGAAGTTATGAAAGACGTAACATTCAGAATTGCTCCACTTACTGATATTGATGCTAAAGAAATGATTAAATCAGTTAAAGCATACAAATTATTAGAAGGCGCAAGAGGAACAACTCCTGCTCAAATGGAACAAATTGAAGAAACATTGTTGAGATTATCTCAATTAGTTAACGACTTCAAATTCATCGATGAATTAGATATTAACCCATTGTTAATCTCTGAAAAAACAGGTGAAGGTATCGCAGTTGACGGACGTATCAAAGTTCGTTTAGAAGAAGCAAAAGAAACACTTGCTGAATGCTGCGGTATGTGTTCTTGCTGCCACTAATATTAACTAGGCAAATATAGATACTTAAAGGGTACTGATTAAAAATCAGTACCCTTTTTTTAAACTTCACTTAATTTTCAGAACTTAAAACTTTTTTATGCTAAATAATATGTATGCTCCCCAATCCCGGGTTTTCTACTTTCCGGACTAAATGTTGGGTATTTAGCATCCAATGAAGCTTGGATATTTTGTGGTTTTGGATCGAACTGAGCATAGTTTACACCTTGTTGATAAGGTTGTTTTTCAACTTTTTTAGTATACTCATTACCGCCAACAGTAAATGTTGGAGCTGTATACCAATTTAATTTTTCAATACCTTGAACCATAATAATTTTCCCAATAAAAATATTACTTAACTCTATATTTATATAAAGTATTTGCGTTTATAAAAATTGCTTTAATGTAAAGAAATATTACATTAAAATTAGAAATTGAAATCAGAAGATAAACATATACTTTATATAGATGTAAGAGTTAAGTTTAAGTAAGTCGAGTAAGTTAAGTTAAAAAGAAGAGGTATTGATGTCCTTTAATTTGTCTGGCAACCTGTATCACAGGGCGTGGCAGTTTCAAAAGTCTGCCCAAATGGGTGAACATAAGGTTGAAAATAATAACAATAAATATACATTATCATATAGTGATGCTTACATAAAAACATCTGAGCTTCCTACAATAGAACCACCTCCAGAAAGACATAGAATAGATTTTATTGGATAAAATTATTTTTATAATAAAATATTCATATGGATATTAATGAACTAAAACAACGAATTTCTAAAAATAAGGAGTGTCTTTGACTTAAATAAGTTAAGTCAAGATTTAACGGATATAGAAAATAAGCTTCAAACCCCTGAAGTGTGGTCAGATCAAAAACTTGCATCAGATTTAGGTCAGCAATCAAAAGAGCTTAAACAAACTCTTGATATGGTAAGTTTTTGGGATAAAACAATTGAAGATGCTGAAGTTTCATTTGAAATAGGTGATGATGAATTAATAAATGAAACAAATATACAGTTAGAAAAACTTGAAAAATCTTTAGACAAATTCGACTTTCAAAAAATGCTTAGTGGAGAATATGATGAAGCTGATGCAATATTAACAATAAATGCAGGAGCTGGTGGAACAGATGCTCAGGATTGGGCGAATATGTTACTTAGAATGTATACAAGGTGGGCCGAAAAAAAAGGTTGGAAAGTTGATTTATTAGATAAATCTGATGGGGAAGAAGCAGGAATTAAATCTGCAACAATAAAGATACAAGGTAAATATGCTTATGGATATGCAAAGGCTGAAAAAGGTGTTCATAGGTTAGTTAGAATTTCACCTTTTAATGCAAATGGAAAAAGACAAACAAGTTTTGCATCTTGCGAAGTTTCTCCAATAATAAAAGACATTGAAAAAACAATTATTATACCCCCTGATGAATTAGAAGTAGAAACAATGCGTTCAGGAGGAGCCGGAGGTCAAAACGTTAACAAGGTTGAAACGGCTGTAAGAATTTATCACAAACCAACTGGAATTGTTGTAAAATCTCAACAGGAACGTTCACAACTTCAAAATAAAGAAATAGCAATGGAAATATTAATTTCGAAATTATTAGAAATTAAACAACAAGAACATGAGAAAAAACTTGCAGAATTAAAGGGAGAAGCATTTGATATAAATTTTGGTTCCCAAATTCGTTCATATGTATTCCATCCATACAAAATGGTAAAAGACCATCGAACCGGCTTTGAAGTTGGAAATGTTGATTCTGTTATGGATGGAGATTTAGATGGATTTATTGAATCGTATTTAAAAAATAATAATAATTAACACAAATGGCGGATAAATTATTATCCGCCATTTAAAATCCAACTATTTAATTGTCAAATCTATACTACTTTTGCCTCCTCAAAATAATCTACTACTGTTGCCATTACACTATCAAAAAAAGTTTCAAGTTCTAAGCTTACTCCATCTTTCAGTTCATTTGCAGCAATTGAATCTGACATACTTACAAACTCGAAATTTTGATTTAAATCCATAATCATTTCCTCACTTAATTCTAGTAGACGATACTTATTACATAATTAGATTACGGATAGTTTTCCACAAACTTTAGTAAATTTATTTATTTTGTTACAATTAAAATTTAAAAACAATAGAAAATTCAATCATAATAATAATTTCCAAATTGTTACAAAAAAAGCATGTAATTTTAGAATACTGTCAATATCATTTTCATAAATTGAGGGATCAATGTATTTAAATATTCAACAATAGGACGAACAAACATTAATGATAGCAACAATCCTAAATAGATTTTAAGAGGAATAGATACCATAAATATATTCATTTGTGGCATTAATTTAGAAGTGAAACCTAACAATACATCAGTAATTAACAATACACCAAATATTGGCAAAGCTATTTTTAATGAAATAATAAATATTTGACTAACTATAAAAATAATTTGATGTACAACTTCAGGAGAAAAGCCAAAACCATAACCAATTGGCATACTTTGAAAACTATTATAAAAAGCTGCAAATAACCAATGATGAGCATTTAGCGCAATAAATACCATAGTCATCATCCAAGTATACATCTGAGTAATCATAGGAGATGTACCACCAGACATTGGGTTTAATGCCATATCAGCAGATAAACCCATTTGGATAGAAAACATATTTGCTCCAAGCTCCATTGCAATAAATATTACATTTGCACAATAACCTATAGCAAAACCGATTAAAAACTCTCTAAATAATATAATAGTAAGTTCAGGAACAGATGTTGGAGCTATAAAATTCATTTTGGCTTGAATCATAGGAAACACTAAGAATGATATAACAGCACTTAACCAAATCTTAACCTGTTGAGGAATTGGGAATGTTGAAAACATTGGAGCAGTAGCAAACATACCGCTTAATCTGGTTACTATTGCCATAAATAAAATTATATTCGCAGGTGAAAATATGTCGAATAGATTAATCATTACCCACCTATCAATTTAGGAACTGTATCCATAAATTCATTAAATGTTCCAATAAATAAATTGAACATCCAAGGCATTAGAATAACTAGTACAACTACACTACCAATAATTTTAGGAACAAACGTTAATGTTGATTCTTGAATCTGTGTAACAGTTTGGAACACACTAACAATTAAACCTAAAATCATGCCGGCAAGTAAAATTGGTACAGAAAGTTCTAAAACCAATACAAACGATTTTTGTAATAACGTAATAATAATATCTTGATTCATACCCTACCTCACAAACCCTTCAACAAGTGATTTAACAACAAGATACCATCCATCTACAAGAACAAACATGATTAACTTAAATGGTAATGCAATCATTGTAGGAGGTAAGAACATCATCCCCATTGAAACCAATACAGAAGATACAACAATATCAATAATCAAGAATGGTAAGAAAATAACAAAACCGATTGTAAAAGCTGTTTTTAACTCACTTAAAATAAATGCCGGTAATAAACAATAAGTTGGTACATCATCCTTATTTTTGGGTTTTTCAATTTTTCCCATTCTTACAAATAATGCTAATTCTTTTTCACTAGTTTGCTTAAACATAAAATCACGCATTGGAACTATCGCTCTATCAATAGCTGCTTGTTGAGTTATTTGATTTTTCATATAAGGTTGCAAGGCATTGTCATTAATTTGGTTTAAAGTAGGTGACATTACAAAGAAGGTCAATATTAATGCCAAACTTGTAATAACTTGATTTGGAGGTAATGTGTTTACCCCAAGAGCCTGCCTTGTTAATGACAATACGATAACTATTCTTATAAATGATGTTGTCATTATAAATATACTTGGTGCTAAGGTTAAAATAGTTAACCAAATAACGATTTGGACACCATTAGTAAAATCTTGCGGCGTATTTGCAGGCTGCATTCCTATATTAATATTAGGAAAAGATACAGGAGCAGCAATTGCAGGAGCTATAGACAAAAATGCTGCAATTAATCCCAGCAATACATATTTAATTTTTCTATTCATATTTCTATACTATCCCTATAATTTTACTCTCTTTTCTATAATATATGACTAATAATAAGAAATCAAAAAGTTTACAAATGTAAATAGCAATTTTTATTTTTATAAGCATTATATTAATCGTATGAATCTCTCTATAAATAAATTTAGAACAATAAATGTATTTGAAAATAAAGCCGGCAAAATTGCTAAGCGTTTAAATAAAGCTGCAATTAGAGAATTAAAAACAGAAAAAATAGAATATACATACCCTAAAGCAACTATAGAAGATTTGAAAAGATTAACATCTAAAAAACTAGAAGATACATACAAACGTGTAACCTGGACAAATCCTAATGACGGAAAAGTATATCACTTATTAGAAGAAAGCAGAGATAAAAAGGGGATAAATATAAGAATATTATCATCAGAAGGTGAGTTTATAAAAAATGCAACGCTTGAGCCAAAAACAATTGTAATTTTCGACCAATTCAAAAATTTAGGTGGAATTAGAAGTTTGTTAAAATTTAAACGTAATAATTATCCCTCACATGGAGAGATTGTTGAAACATATTTAAGAAGAACAAATCCATTTGCAACAATAAAAAGACTTGAGCATAAAAAAAATATTTTTGAACAACTAAAATATAGAGGAACTCTTCCAATATCCCTCACAGAAAAGAGATTTGAAGAACTTAATAAAGAAATGAAAAATGGGAAAAAGGTTGATTATATTTCAATGTCAGAAGTTGCAGTATGTGATATCGGAGATTTATCAAATACAAATGGTAATATGCAAAAAGTTGCAATAGAATCAAATATCATAGAAAAAGATTTTAAATCTTTAGCCCAAACATTTAAATCCATAATTCATAAAGGTAGTCGTATTTTCATGTCTGCAAGCAATGAACCAATAAATCCTAAACAAAAAGTTAATGCATTTCTTGCAATTGATGGAGTTGAAGGGGTTGGAGGTTTAGCTCGAAATGGTAAAATTGCAACAGACTCAGCATCAAGAAATGCAATTTTTACCCAACACTATGAGCAAAGAACTTTTCAGGGAACAATTGTAGAAGAAAATGGGGAAATTCTTGGAATAAATATTACAGGCAAACAAGGCGCAGAACTGCCATACAATAAGAAATATCAACATTTATTAAGACCAATTGGCGGGACTTCATACTCAACACCAATAAGAGTAGGGAAAATTTCATTAAATGACATGATGAAAGGAATTTTGTAACTTATTTCCCTTGAATCATTTTTTATGATAAACTTAATAAGTAACGATTAGAGAAGTTAGGGAGAAGTTTAATATGGGTTATAAAATTTTATCTAAAAAAGAACTTTGTCCAAATCAATACGAAATCACTATTGATGCGCCTTATGTTGTAAGAAACGCAAAAGCCGGACAATTCATCATATTTAGAGCAGAAGAAAATGGAGAAAGAGTTCCATTAACAATTGCTGATGTTAATAAAGAAACAGGAGCATTAACTCTTGTATTTATGGCAGTAGGATATTCGACTAAAAAACTTGCTCAATTAGAAGTTGGCGATGAACTTGTTGATATCGTAGGACCATTAGGACAACCAACTCATATTAAAAAATATGGAACAGTTGTTTGCTTAGCAGGTGGTTATGGTGCTGCTCCTTGCTACTTAATCGCAAAAGCATTTAAAGAAGCAGGAAACAAAGTTTACATGATTATGGGTGCTAGAACTAAAGATTTAATCTTCTGGCAAGATAAAATGAAAGATGCTTGTACTGAATTATTCATAACAACAGATGATGGATCATTAGGAGAAAAAGGATTTGTTACAGGTGTTCTTGAAAGAATAATGAACTCTGAAAAAGTTGATTATGCAATCGCTGTAGGTCCAATGCCTATGATGAGAGCAGTTGCTAATATGACTAGAGACAAAGGTATTTATACTGAAGCTAGCATGAACCCTATTATGGTTGATGGTACTGGCATGTGTGGTGCTTGCCGTGTTACAGTAGGTGGCGAAACTAAATTCGCTTGTGTAGATGGACCTGATTTTGATGCTCACAAAATTGATTTTGATGAGGTGATCAATAGAACCAGAATCTACAAGGATGAAGAAAGAAAAAGATCGGAAAATTGTAACCTGCTTAAAATGGCAGAAAAAGTTTAAATACAATAAAGGTTGAACAATAGTTCAACCTTTATAATTTTGAATATATTAAAGGGGGCTTAGATGAAAAATACAGTTGTTGTTGGTGCTCAATGGGGTGACGAAGGAAAAGCAAAAATCACAGATTTGCTTGCTCAAAATGCAGATGTAATCATTCGTTATCAAGGGGGGTGTAATGCAGGTCATACTGTCGTTGCCAATAATAAAACTTTCAAATTTCATCTAATTCCATCAGGAATTTTATATAAAAATAAAATTTGCATAATCGGTCCAGGAACTGTTATACATCCTGAATCATTTGAAAAAGAATTAAATGGCTTAATCGAAGAAGGTATAGATGTTTCAAACCTTAAAATTAGTCCGTTAGCATCAATTACAATGCCATATCATATTGAAATTGATGGTTATTCTGAATCAAATGCAGGAAAAGGTAAAATAGGAACAACTAAAAAAGGAATTGGTCCAACATATACAGATAAATACGCAAGAATTGGGTTAAAAATTCAAGATCTATATTCTACTGAAACTCTATCAGAAAAATTAGATATTATATTACCTTTAAAAAATAAACAACTTGAAAAAGTTTATGGTTTAGAGCCATATTCAAAAGAATGCATAACAGCATTATGTGAAAAATATGCAGAATTATTTAAACCATACGTTTGCTTTGAATGGCAAGATTTATTAAGAGAGCATAAAAAAGACACTATTCTTTTTGAAGGAGCTCAAGGTGTTATGCTTGATGTTGACTATGGAACATATCCATTTGTAACCAGTTCAAACCCAATTGGTGGCGGGGCTGCAACAGGCTCAGGATATGGACCAAGAATGATTGATGAAGTTATTGGGGTTTCAAAAGCTTATGTAACAAGAGTTGGAGAAGGTCCTTTTGTTACAGAATTAAACGATGAAACAGGTGATAAAATAAGAGAAATCGGTCATGAATTTGGTGTTACAACAGGACGTCCAAGAAGATGCGGTTGGTTTGATGCTGTTATTATGAAATATGCTGTTTTAGTTGGGGGACTTACATCTATTGCATTAACTAAAATTGATGTATTTGATTCCTTTGACGAAATAAAAGTTTGTACAGCATATAAAGATACAAGAAACGGACAAATTTATACATCATATCCAACAGATGTATTTATACATAAATATTTAGAGCCAATATATGAAATACATGCCGGTTGGGGTGTGGACATAACTCAAATAAAAGAGTATGATAAATTACCTGAAAATGCTAAAAAATATCTCGAAAGATTGGAAGAACTTCTAGAATGTCCAATATCAATAATTAGTGTTGGGCCTGATAGAGAACAAACAATTGTAAAGTAGAGAATTATATTAGAGGTAATTATGAAGAAGAAAGTTATTGGATTCGTACACACTCATTGGGATAGAGAATGGTATAGAGAATTTGAAATCTTTAGAATGAGATTATTAAGAGTATTTGATAATATTCTTTCATTATTAGAATCTAATAAACTACCTTCTTTCTATTTTGATGGACAAACATCTGCGATAGAAGATTATCTCGAAATTAGGCCAGAAAAAAAAGATATTATAAAAAAACTTATATCAGAAAAAAAACTATTTATCGGTCCATTTTATTGTTTAATTGATGAGTTTTTAACAGATGAAAAAGTTATAAGAAAAAATTTGGAGATTGGCTTAGAATACTCTAAAAAAATGGGCTGTAAGGATTTTATAGGATATTTTGCAGATACTTTTGGTCATACACCTAATTTTATTCCAATACTAAAAGAACACGGAATTAATACAGCTATAGTTTGGAGAGGTTGTGGAGAAATTCCTTCTGAATTTACATGGGGTATAGATGAAAATACAACTATAGATTGTATAAATCTAGTAAGGGGGTATTTTAATGATTATATTTCTGCTGATTTAGATATTGATAAAAAAGCTGAATGTATAAAAAGCGAATTAGATAAAATCGCAAAATATTCAGGAGATGTTCTTTTAATGCCAATAGGTGGCGATCACTTAGGAGTTCATTCAGATATTAAAAATATCGTGAATGAAGTTAATAAAAGGCTTGATGATTATGAAATTGAATTAGGCTCATTATTTGACTATATAGAACTAGTTAAAGATAATTTTAAACAATATAAATATTATGGCGAATTAAGGGATAATTCAAAAACATTCACACTCCAAGGAAGTTATTCTTCAAGATTAGATTTAAAAAGACTAAATATTGAAACAACACATTTGTTAGAAAAAGCAGACAGATTGAGAAAATATTTTAAAAATGAGTCAAATAATTATGAGCGATTAATTAATTATGCATATAAGTTTTTACTCCAAAACCAAGCTCATGATTCTATTTATGGTTGTTCCCTAGATGATGTACATAAAGAAGATATAGTACGTTATAAAAAAGTTCAACAAATCGCAAATACAATTATTGATGAAATTAAATTTAACAATAACATTACAGATACTGAAATTATAAATTTAGGCCAAGATTATAAAGGAACAGTTGAATTTAAAACAACCAAAAAACTTAAAGGATATCAATTAATCAATACAGAAATGGGCTTTGAAAAAAGCTTATTAACTGATACTCTAAAAGTTCCTGTAACAGAAGATTATACAGAAATTTATACATATCTAGGTCAAATTAGTGTAAAAGATAATGAAAGAAAAAAAATACAGACAATTAAAGAAGAAACAGACGTATTTACTTCAGATAAATGTATTGGTAATTCTAAAATATTCTTATCAATTGAAAATAACGAAATAAAAATTGGAAACTATAAGCTTAAATTTGTAGATTATATAGATAATGGAGACAGTTACAATGAAGGCCCTGATGAAAATGATAAGGGTAAATTAGGTAGTATTATAAATTCTAAAGTTCTATATAATGGAGAAATTCGTTCTGCAATTCATTTTCAAATAGATTTAGGTGATATTCTAAATGTAGTAGTTTATTTAGATACTCAATCAGAATTACTTAATTTTAAAATTGACTGGGTTAATACATATACAAATCATAACTTACAAGTTGTAATAGAAACAAATGAAAAGATTTATAACACCTATTCTGAAGATACAAATATCATAATAAAACGCGAGTTTAATCCTGATTATGACATACGAAAAAATCTTCCCAAAACAAAAGGATTAGAGGCAAAAAATAATACCGCTCCAATGCAAAGAGGAGTTTGGACAAATGGTATAGGAGTCATTTCAAAAGGTTTGACACAATACGAAATAAAAGGAAATAATATCGGAATATGTATATTACGATCAACTGATATTTTATCAAACCCTAAAAATCCTGCCAGAACAACCCCCGCAGGTCCACCAATTATGCTAAATGATTTAAAACAATTAGGAGAAAATCAAGCAGAATTTTCAATTTATATAGGCGACGATAATGAACTAAAACCTATGATAAATAAGGTTTATAACTTTATAGTTTAAGAACTAAAGTTTTATAATTTCAACATAAAGTATAAAACATCTCCAACCAAAGTATAATTTTTGTAAAAATTATCAAAGTTTTTAAAATTTGTGCCGTAATATAAAATGCAAGTCAAAAAATATTATAAGAAGGTAAGAAAATATGGCACAAGAAAACTTAGGCGCTTCACTATTTGGGCGTTCATCAGACATGGTAGGAAACGACCCACTTGAGGAGATTTTTGCACTTAACTTAGGAGATTTTATATCAGAAAACCTTATCTCAGAAGATTTAGCAAAAAAAATCGGAAACAGCGACAAGAACAAAGCTGCAAAACTTAAAAACCAATTAAGCGAACTTGTTTCTGTATATTCTTTTAATAAAACTTTAAGTGTAATTGGGTTTAACTCAAAGGATGATTATATAATATATAACTCAATTGCCAAAACAATGGTTCAAATTTTAGAAGTTGATTTATGTCATGTTTATTTGAAAAAAGAATTTGCCTGTGGACTTGAAAACACAGATAAAGATTTAGTATTTGCAGGTTCTTCGTTAGAATTAGATGACAGTATATATTCAAAGAACATCGGCTATAATTTTGATGAAGAAAATCCGATAACAAAATGTTATCAAAAAATAGAAACTGTTAAAGTAACAAACCCTGATAATGGTTTTGCTGAATTAAAAGAAGAAAATGTAAAATTATTAGCAGCAATACCGATGCATAATAACGCAAATGTAGTTGGAGTTTTAGTAATAGAATCATTTAAAGAAAAAACCGTAAGAGAAGAGTTTGTTGATTTAGTAGAAAAAATGTCAAGATTGTTTGGTACATCAATTTCTCTTCAAAATACAATTAATATAACAAATGAACTCATTGATAATCCTGAATCCGATATAACTGATTTAAGACATATGAGAGCTGAATTGACTGCATTAATCGGAGATTTAGGCGATAATCAAGAAGCATTTGTTAAAGCTTTAGCAAGAGCTGTTGATATTAAAGGTCAATATAGTGTTTCACATTCACAAAATACTGCAGAAATGGCTAAATTAATCTCAACAGAACTTGGATTGAATGAAAAAACAAAAGACCTTATTTATTATGCAGGTCTACTACAAAATATTGGTAAAATTACACTCCCAGAAGAATTATTTGCCACAAAAGGTAAGTTAAGTAAAGAAGATTGGGAAAAACTTAAAGAATATTCAAATATTGGTGTAAACCTTCTTATGAACATTAACTTCATGTCAGAGGTTGTACCATACATTTGTTACCAAAAAGAACGCTATGATGGCTCCGGAGAACCTGAAGGCTTGAAAAGAATGTCTATTCCATTAGGTTCAAGAATCATTGCTGTAGCAGATGCATTCTGTGCAATGACATCAGATAGAGCATACAGAAAAGCAATGTCAAAAGATGAAGCATTAGCAATTATGCGCCAAGAAGCAGGAACAAAATGGGATCCAATAGTTGTAGATGCTCTATATGATTCGGTTCATAAATAAATCTATATAAAATCTTTTTCCTAAAATACGGGGTGATAATAACTTATCACCCCTGTTGTTTATTTATCTATATGAAAAATTTTTCGTATTTTTTTTACTAATGGACTTCTATTCGCTTCTTGTGCAGCTTTAATGACATCCAAATCATGCTGTTTTTTTGTAGCCTTATCCATAATAGATTTTTCTACATCTTCTAATGAAGTATGCCTAACTTTTTTGGCAACATCTTTATAAGTTTCTAAAAAAGAACAATATTTAGAATATTTTGAAGGAGACGATATAATAGAATGTTCCATTCCTTTTTTTAATTTAAAATTAACACTTGCTGTTACTGCATCACCCTTACGAGAAAATTTTTGGGAAACAATAGCCTTAGGATATTTAGAATCGATTTGTTTTACCAAATCAGAATTCATAACAGTTTCTAATAAATCAATATTCCATTTTTTAGGAGATCTATACCTTATCCCAAAACTTGGACTATTATTATTTTTTATATTATTCATTAAATTTATCCCCCTATAATAATTTGAAAACCGGTAAAATATTTTTTTGCTAAATAGTTACAAACAGTTACAAAATACTGATGTATAATAGCAAATAAGGGAGTATTATTATGGAAAGTTTTGATTTAGGAATTATAGGTGGAGGTCCTGCAGGCTATACAACAGCTTTATATGCTGCAAAGCAAGGTAAATCTGTAATATTATTTGAAAAAAATGAAATAGGTGGAACATGTTTAAATAGAGGCTGTATTCCAACAAAAATATATCTTCATGCCGCTCAAGTTTATCAAGAAATGAAAGATGCAAGTAAAATTGGAATTTTTTCAGATAATATAAATTTTGATTTTGAAAAAATATCAGAACATAAAAATAATACAATCCAAAAAATTAGAAAATCATTAGAACTAATGATAAAACAAGCAGGTATAACAGTTGTAAAAGAAGAAGCAAAAATTCTTACAAAAGATTCAATAGAAGCAAATAATGTCCAATACAATTGTAATGAAATAGTTATGTGTACAGGCTCAATTCCCAAAGAAATTAAAGGAATTGAATTTGATCATGAGTTTATAATAAATTCTGATGATATTTTAAACCTAAATCAGCTACCTAAGAAAATACTTATTGTAGGTTCAGGTGCAATTGGTATTGAATGGGCAAGAATCTTATCTAGTTTTGATGTTGAAGTCGTATTAACAGAAATCGCACCTAAATTGGTTCCATTAGCTGATTGGGAAGTATCAAAAAGAATTGAACGTCAATTCAAAATGAAAAAGATAAAATATTATACAGAAACATCAATAAAAACAATTGAAAACAAAAAAATTACTTTATCTAACGATGAAATAATAGAACCTGATTATATTCTTGTTGCAGCAGGTAGAGAAGCTGTAAAAAATGAAGGAGTTGAAAAAATAGAAGGAATAAAAATAATTGGTGATGCTGCAGGCGAAATACAACTTGCTCATTATGCAACAAGTCAAGCAAAAGAATTAGTCCTAAATATTCCTTATAACAAAGAATTAATTCCATCTGTTATATATGGATTTCCTGAAATAGCTTGGATTGGAAAATGCTTTAAATCAAAAGATGAAGAGGGTGATTATGATATTGTAGTATATCCTATTTCAGCACTTGGAAAAGCCCATTGTGACGGCTGTATTGATGGATTTATAAAAATAATCTCTAAAGATAATAAAATTATAGGAGCTCATATAATCTCACCCGAGGCATCAGCGCTTATTCAACAAATAACAATTGCTATGCAGAATAATATTACTGTGGATAAATTGAAAGAAGTATGCTTTGCTCATCCTACATATTCAGAAGGTATTTTTGAAGGGATTATGCAATTATGAGAAGATTACCTGATTACTTAAAAAGAAACATTATAGATAACGAACAAACTAAAACTGTAAGACGTATATTAAAGACAAAATGTCTGAATACCGTATGTGACGGAGCAAGATGTCCTAATAAAAATGAATGTTACGGGAATCATACTGCGACATTTTTAATAATGGGAAATGTTTGTACCAGAAACTGTAAGTATTGTAATATCTCAACAGCAAAACCTGAACCACTAGATAAGAATGAACCTAAACATATAGCAGAAGCTGTAAATGAATTAGGACTAAAATATGTAGTAATAACTTCAGTTACAAGAGATGATCTTCCTGATGGTGGAGCAAATCATTTTGCAGAATGTATAAAAGAAATAAGAAAACTATCATCAGAGATAAAAATAGAAATATTAACCCCTGATTTTTTAAGAAAAGATGGAGCATTAGATATTATTATTGAATCCAATCCTGATGTATTTAACCATAATATTGAAACAACTAGAAATATTTTTAAAACAGCAAGACCACTAGGAGATTATAATCGTTCTCTTGAAGTCTTAAAATACATAAAAGATAACAGTAATATTAAGACTAAATCAGGTTTAATGGTTGGTTTAGGTGAAACTTTTGAAGATATAGAAAACACCCTAATTGATTTAAAAAATGTTGGTTGTGATATTCTAACAATAGGTCAATATATACAACCATCAAAACAACATTTGGAAGTTAGCAAATACTATACATTAGAAGAATTTGAAGAGTTAAAAAAACTAGCTGAAAAAATCGGACTAACTAAAAACCAAATAGGTCCATTAGTCCGAAGTTCATATAACGCTAAATTTTTAAATGATTGATGAATTTATGAGTTAAATTTTACTTGTTCTTCTGCAAAATCTATTTTACCTTTATTTTGAACAGATGCACTTTCACCTGTGTATGTTACCATATCAAGATTAGCAACACCATTATTTGAAACAAATTCAAATATACCTTGTTCATTTTGTTTAGCTGCAAAACCACTATTAACTACAAATAAGTTACCTTTATTAAATTTAACAGGATCTTCTTTTTCAGTATTCATACCACCAGTTATTTGAGGAACCCAATAAC
>CALVEW010000017.1 GCA_944326645.1 Candidatus Gastranaerophilales bacterium | reverse complement strand
AGTAAAGAACATAGTTACATCTTTCCCACTTGCTTTTGCACCATTTGCTATAATCATTGCAGCCAAAGCCTTATCTAAATCATTTGAGAAAACAACAATTGTTTGACCATTCTTATCATTAGTCATAACTTTATTTTCAATGTTCATTAATTGTCCATCCAAGCCTTTTTTTATTTTTGCGATTACTTTACCTTTTGAATGTTCAACATTAAGTAAAGTATTTTTAGTCGTATTACACCAACCCTCTATATCATTTCCAAAACCTTCATCAGTTGTAATAATTTCAAATACTTCACCATTTAAAGCATCCTTCATTGTATTAGAAAGTTTCATTATTGGTCCTGGACACTGCATGCCAGAACAATCTAATGTTTTAATATCTTCTGAAAAACTTTGAGTTTTATTTTCTATATTTATATTAGTAATACCTTTTTTATCCTTGATGATTTCATCATATAAACTTTTGCCTCCACAGAATGAATAAATATTAGTAAATCCTAATTGATTTAAAATTCTGTTTGAAACATAACTTGTAAAACCTTTATTACAATATAAAACAACTTTTTTATCTTTAGGTATTTCATTATATCTGTTTCTTAATTCTGTAGCAGGTATAGAAATTGCTCCTTCAATATGACTTAAATTATATGATGCCTCAGGTCTTACATCTATGATTAAAGATTCTTTTAAGTCTTCATAATAAGCAGGCTTGTAAAATCCATCTAAAATATTTTGAGAAGACATACCTAAAATATTTATAGGATCTTTAGCACTAGAATATGGTGGAGCATAACACAATTCTGCATCTATTAAATCCTGAACACATCCGTTCATCCTTATTATTGTAGAAATAATATCTATACGTTTTTCAACTCCTTCGTAACCCACAGCTTGAGCTCCTAAAATTTTGCCTGTTTCTGTAAACAATAATTTGATAAATATAGATGTAGCATCCGGATAATATCCGGCATGTGAGTTAGATTGAATTATATTTTTTAAATATGCCAACCCTAGTTTTTTTAATTGCTTTTCATTTTTACCTACAGAAGCAATTGTTTTATCAAAAACTTTTATAACAGCTGTTCCTAAAGAAGATTTGTATATGTTATTTCTGGTATGTAATGAATTTTCTATAACTTTTTCAACTAATACATCGCCTTCTTCTCTTACCTCAAGAACCTTTTGACCAATTAATTGAGAGTTATCAGAAACCTGCCTTGAATAAATATTGTCAGCAATTATACGGCCTTGTCTATTTGCAGGACCTGCTAACGGAATTAAAGTTTTATCATTAGTGATAAAATCAACAACTTCAACACTATCTCCTGCAGCCCAAATATTAGGGTAAGATGTTTCCATATACTCATTTACCTTAATTGAACCGCCCAAACCTATTTCTAAACCTGCATCTTTTGCAATCCCTGTTTCTGGTCTTACACCTATTGCCAAAATAGCGATATCATAATCAACTTTTTCCCCTGAATTTAATTCTATAAATTTATCTCTAAAAGCCTTAACGCCATCATTTAAAATCAATTTACACCCTTTAGAGCGCATTTCATTTTGAGCAAAAGCTGCAATATCACTATCTACAGGTGCTAAAATTTGAGGTGCCATCTCTATTAATGTAGTCGATAAACCTAGCTCAATTAAATTTTCAGCCATCTCAACACCAATAAATCCACCACCTATTACTACAGCATTTTTCACATTATTACTAGCTATATATGATTTGATTTTATCTGCATTTGCCAATGTCCTAATTGTAAATATATTTGGGTTATCAATTCCCTCAATTGGAGGCTTTAATGGAGATGCTCCTAATGCTAATACCAAATTGTCATAACTTAATTCATATTCATCATTAACAACAACACTCTTATTTTCTTTATTAATTCTTGTAACCCTTGAATTAAATCTTACCTCTATATTTAATAAATCAGAAAAAGTAGAAGGAGATGCAACTATCATTCTATCCCTATCACTTATAACTTCAGAACAATAATATGGTAAACCACAATTCGCAATAGAAATTTCATCAGTCGCTTCCAATATAATAATCTCAGCTTGTTCATCTAAACGTCTTAATCTCGCAGCACAACTTGCACCTGATGCCCCACCACCTACAATTATTGTTCTCATATTGTTTTCCTCATTATTAAACTATAACAATATAAGTATATATGAATATTTGAATATTGTCAACATTAAGATTATTTTAATTCAATTTTTCGAATTAAAAATTAGTTAGAAAGAGCCTTTATAACTTCCTCAGCAAGAAGTAATGCTGATTGTGGATTTTGGCCTGTGATTATATTATTATCAACACAAACATGCTCAGCCCAAGGGGTTGCATCCTCGAATCTTGCGCCTAAATCGCGAATTTTTGATTCTAATAAAAAAGGAACATCTTCATCTTTTCTAACAATTTTTTCTTCTTTATTAGTAAAACAAGTAACTTTTTTATCTTTTAATATTGATTCACCATTTTTATCTTTAGCTAGAACAAACCCTGCAGGACCGTGACATACTGCAGAAATTATTTTGTTTTTATCATAAAAATATTGAACAGCTGCTTTGACCAACAAATCATTTGCTGAGTCAAACATAGGTCCATGTCCACCTGGAATAAATAATACATCGTAAGATTTATAATCAATTTCTGACAAAGGAGTTGTATTTCTTAAAAGTTTAATACAATCATCCCATTCCATAGGATTTGAACAGGAAAGACTTTGAATATCAACAGGAGATAATCCACCTTTAGGACTTGAAAGTGTAATCTCATAACCAGTCTCTTTAAATACTAAATAAGGAACAGCAAATTCCTCTAACCAAACACCTGTTTCTTTTATATTAGAACCTTCAGATCCTGAATAATTTGTTGATATTATCAATATTCTTTTCATAATTAAAACTCCTTTTTATTATAATATACAATTATTTATATTATTAACATAGTAGACTTACTAAAAATTAATATACAATAGATTAATAGAAGTCTTTCTTTAAAAAAATAATATAATTTTATGAATAAATTTAAAATTATATTATTGGCGTTTATATTTACAATTTCAAATTTAAAAGTAAAATCAAATGAAATTCAAGTTGCATCATTTGAGCAATTGATAAACTCTTCACCTATAAATGGAGATACAATTAATGTAATAAATAATTTAAACTCATATGAATCAATAAATAATAACTTTCTAAATTTAGATATTAGCTTTCAAGGAAACAATCACTCACTTGATGGTAACAATTCGTTTAGTGGATTCATTTTAAACAAAGAAAGCCTATTTAACCAATTAGAGATAAAAAACTGTAAAGGACAACGCTATACTAATTCAAGTTTTGCAGGTGCTGTTTTTAATAGCGGAGGAGAGATGAATATACAAAATTCATCATTTAATAATAACTTTGTAGATTCAAGTGGCTTAAATTTTGGAGTAGGAGGAGCAGTTTATAATCTTAATGGAGGCACAGTCAATATAAATAATTCATTATTTGAAAATAATTATACTAATGGAGCATCTTCTTATGGAGGAGCTATTGCAAACGGATATCAAAATACAGATGAATATATAACAATCAACAATTCTATTTTTAAAAATAATTATTCATATGGAAGTGCAGTACCTTATGGAGGTGCTTTATACAATCAAGGAACTATAGATATTAATAATACATTATTTGATGGGAATTACGCAGAAGGAGAAGATCGATCTTTTGTATATGGCGGTAGTATTTTTAACACAGGAAATATGACTTTAAATAATTCAACATTAACTAACAGTAATGCAACAGGAGGTAATAATTCTTATGTATTTGGAGGGGCAATATATAATAGTGGGAATTTAACAATCAATAATTCAAACATTAATAATAATACTGCCAACTGTACAACTTATGCTGATGGTGGCGCAATTTATAATTATGTTAATTCCACATTAACTATATCAAATAGTACATTATCAAATAATAAAATATCAAGTAATGCCCAATTCGGAGAAGGTGGTGCAATTAATAATCTTGGAACTTTAATTATTGAAAATTCAACTTTAAAAAATAATTATGGGTATAATGGAGAACAAAATGATATTTATAACAATAGTTCTGGCGTAATAGATTTTAATTCAAATGGCACGACAAACATACTAAGTGGAATTAAAGGAACTGGAACTATTAATAAAAACAGTTCAGGAGTTTTAAATTTAGGTGGTATAAATAATTCTTATACAGGAAATCTAAATGTAAATGATGGTACAATAAATTTACTTGCTGATAGTAGTTATTTTAATGCGCAAAATACAAGTTTTGCAAATAATATAAACTTTAATATGCAAAATGGTGTTATTGACAATGTTAATTATGGTAATTTAAATGTATCAGGAACAGCTAATATTTACCCTGATGTTAACTTTAATACTAATACAATGGATACAATATCTGCATCAAGTTTTTCTGGTAGTGGAAAATTATTTGTTCCTAATTTAGGAATTGAAGGAGTTCCTCAAGGAGAATATATAACAATTCCATTTGCTGATTCAAAATTAAAAGATTATATTTTATATAATACAAGCACTATTAATACTCCTATTTACAATTATCAAGCTAGTTATAACTCATCAAATGGGGATTTTGATTTTAGAAGAAATGGATTTAATCCTTCGATATTAAATTCTTCTGTTGCAACTCAATTAGGTGGCTACTTATGCATGCTAGACACTTATAAAAATGTATTTTCAAATCTTGATATGGTAATGATTATGCCACCTGAAGAAAGAATTAGTTTTGAATTAAAAAATAGATCTGCAAATGCAAATAATCTAGTTTCCCTATCACCACTAGTAATGCCAGAACAAAATAATGGAATATGGTTTAAACCATATTCAACATTTGAAACAGTAGGGTTAAGAAATGGGCCTAAAGTTCAAAATATTAGCTATGGTACCCTTATTGGAGGTGAAAGCGGGTTAAAAGAATTAAAAAATAAATGGTATAACTTATATGGAGGTTATGTATCTTACAATGGTTCACATCAATATTATGAAGGAAATGGTATCTATAATAATGGTGGTTTATTAGGGGCTGATACTGTTTTTTATAAAGGGAATTTTTTCTCTGCGTGGACGGCAAATGTAGGTGCTAATGTAGCAGAAGCAAGCACAAATTATGGGAAAGATGAATTTGCAATGTTGATGGCAGGAGTTGCACAAAAAACAGGTTTTAATTTTTATAGCAAAGAACGTAATTTTATAATTCAACCAAGTATATTAACATCATATTCATTTATTAATACTTTTAATTATCATACTGCATCTAATGTATCAATGAATACAGAACCTCTACATGCAATACATATTGAACCTCAAATTAAATTAATATGGAATCTTAAAAATTTTTGGCAACCTTATGTTTCAGTATCAATGAACTGGAATATTATTGACAAAACCAAATTCCAAGCCGATGATGTATTTTTACCAAATTTATCAGTAAAACCATTTGTTCAATATGGTCTAGGGATTCAAAAACGTTGGGGAGAAAGATTAACAGGTTTTGCAGAAGCTATGATAAGAAATGGAGGAAGAAATGGAATTGCATTACAAATGGGATTTAGGTTTAGTATTTAAATAGGAATTTTCTTTTGTTCTCTATTGTTAATTTTAGCCTTTTTAATAAATTTAAACAAATTAGTATAATAACCAAATCCCATTATAGAAGCACCTACAACCCAAGCAGCAGGACCTGCATAAAAGACACTATAATAACCATATATTGGCGCAAAGAATATTGCAATCCCACATCTTACAAATAATTCAATAATACTTGCCCATAAAGGAATTTTAGGTTCTCCCATCCCTTGTAAAGCATTTCTATGTATAAATATTTGTCCTAAAAAGAAATAAAATAATGCACTTATAAATAAATAATTTTTAGCAATTTTTAAAATATTAATATCTTTAGCTCCTAAGAAAAGTGCTACAATATCTACACCCCAGAAATGCATTATAAACCCCATACAAATACTTATTATTAAACATACAAAAGAGGTTTTTCGAACTCCTTCATGAATTCTTTTAAATTTATTTGCTCCATAATTTTGAGCAACAAATGCCGCAACAGCAACCCCAAATGACATCATAGGCATTGTTGCTATTTGTTCAATTCTTAATGCCGCAGTCATTGCAGCAATTACATCTGAACCAAAACTATTACATACGCTTTGAATAATTAATATCCCTAAACCAATTATTGAAAATTGTAATGCCATTGGAAATCCTATTTTTAAATGGTCATAGATAAAATCTTTATCTTTAACCGTAAATTTCCAATCTGATTTTTTTAAATGTAAAATAGGAAATTTTATTTTTACATATCCAATACACATTATTGCTGATATTGCTTGAGAAATAACTACAGCAATTGCTGATACCGGAACCCCCATATGTAAATTTAAAATAAAGAATAATGCAAGAACTATATTTAATAGAGATGCAAATATTAAAAAATATAATGGAGTTTTACTATCTCCCAATGCTCTTATGACACTTGCTAATAGATTATAAATATTTACTACTACCAAACCAAAAACAACAATAAAAATATAATCATAAGCATCTTTATAAATATTCTGTGGTACATTCATCCAAGCTAAAACAGGATGCATAAATATAATTAAAAATAATGAGAATACTAAAGTAAAAATTGTACTTAATAAAGTAGATGCAGTAACTGAACGCCTAACTCCTTCTTCATCTTTTGCACCAAATCTTTGTCCTGTAATTACAGCAAAACCATTTGTTAATCCTACAATGATAAAGGTAATAAAAAAGAATATTGGAGATATAGCCCCAACAGCTGCTAGAGCATCAATACCAATAGTTCTTCCAACAATTACAATATCTGCAATATTATATAGTTGCTGAAATATATTACCAATTAAAAGAGGAACAGAAAACCAAAATATAAGGCTTAAAGGACCTCCCTTTGTCATATCATTAATCATAGTGTAAAACCTTATTGTTTCTTTTCTATTATTCTAATATAAAAACTACTAAGTTTGTATTAGAATAATAGTATTATGAAAGCTGATTTACATATACATAGCAATTTTTCAGATGGAAGCGATACAATCCCTGAATTAATCAAAAATATCAAAGATGCAGGAATAAATATTTTTGCATTAACTGACCACGACACAATCGAAGGTCTTGCAGAAATTGAAAAATACCTGCCTAGTAATATTCAATTCATAAAAGGGGTTGAATTAACTTGTAAAACCAAAGATATAAAATGTCATATTCTTGGATATAATATTAACCCTGAGAATAAAGAATTAAATGATTTAATCGCACAAGGGAAAATCCTAAGACGAAATAAACTAGAAAAAAGAATCGCTTATTTAAAAGAAGTCTGGGATATTCAACTAACAAAAGAAGAACTTGATTGGCTTTATTCAAGACCAAGTGTAGTAAAAACCCATTTTGCTAATATTTTAGTTAATAGAGGTCTATCAGATAACAATCTTGATGCAATGAAAAAATATTTAGACGGATGCAAAACAGGGAATTCAAGATTTGATGGAGATGAAGCCATTCAAATAATAAAAAATGCAGGGGGTATTCCTGTTTGGGCTCATCCTCTAGGAGGCGAAGGAGAAAAACATTTATCGAAAGAAGAATTTTTACCTAAACTTAAAACAATGATAGAAAGTGGTATCAAAGGTTTAGAATGCTATTATTCAAGATATAATCAAGAAGAAATTGAACTTCTTGTATCGTATGCCAAAGAAAATAATTTATTAATTACAGGAGGCAGCGATTATCACGGAAGTAATAAAAAAAATATAAATCTTGGAAAATTAAATAAAGATAATTGTTATGTAGATAGTATCAAATTAACAATAATTGAAGAATTATTATAATTATTAGTTCAATCAATAAAAAGCTTCACTTGTTTCAAGAAAAGACCTACGTACTTAGATTAATTTAAAATACTAAATGGGCGATACTGGACTTCTTACTCGTTCGCGTTTAACGGGACTACGGTTTTTCTTTTCACAAGCTTCGCTTGTTTCAAGAAAAGACCTACGCCCTCAGCTCTCTCGCGCTCGAGCCTATACAAAACTGCGTTTTGTGGGTTCTTCGTCCAGGTTATTCATTAGATTAATTTAAAATACTAAATGGGCGATACTGGACTCGAACCAGTGACCCTCTGAATGTCGTTCAGATGCGCTACCAACTGTGCCAATCGCCCTTATTAATAGAACTCTAGATATTTAACCTAGAGTTCTATTAAATCAAAAAATACTTATTTTTTCAATAATGTTTGAGTAACATTCCAACCATTTGCTCCGCCTGTTACTTTATATTTTAATAACTGTTTTTCTCTTTCCTTCTTTGCATTGGCTTGCTCTTTTTGGAATTTTTCTAGAGCTTTTTTATCACTATTTCTTTCATCTATAGTTGGCTGAATGTATGCAACAAAATTTCTGTATTCATTACAAGCATATCCTGCTTTTACCTTTTCAGGATAATTGTATGATAAATAATCATATATATTCATTGTTCGTTCTAAATTAGCAGGTTGCATTTTGAATGCATCTGTTAATGAACCTTCCATTTTACCTAACACTACGATCATTGCTAATGGATTATAACCGGCTTTTATCATTAAATCTGCACCTGTTATATCTGCATTCATTAAATCCTTTGTATTCATATTAGATAAAGCTAACTGTTGAGTCATACTTGCAAAATTATATAATCCATCACTATTTATATTACCTAATATTGAATTTGATACAGAATTAATCAAGCTCTTTTTTGATGCGGATGCATTTACTATCGCGCCCATTTCTTGAGCAATAACTGATGCAACTTCATTATCATTTCCTGCATATTTCAACTTATCACGACTTACATATAATTTTTTACTTGTAACAACATCTCCATTATCTACAGATGAGTTAGTTACATAAAAATTTACAGATGGTAAACCATTTTTACTTATTAATGTATTACCTACTGTCGTAACTCTTGATTCCGGATTAAAAGTCGCTGCATTTGCTGATAACATTGCAAATAAAAATAAGAACGTTAATAATATCTTTTTCATAAAGCCTCCTTATATTGAGTATTATACTTATACTCAATTTTGAAACTTTTTGCAACACATAAAAAATTTATTTTTACTTTTATTTAATAATTCCATACTCTCTTGCTTTATTAGTAATTATTTTTACGGCTATATCTATTTGTTTTTTAGTTAGTTTAGACATTGCACATAATCTTAAACGACATTCTTTTCTACGAACTGCAGGATAAGTAACTATGTTTACATATACTCCTGATTGTCTTAATTCTTCATATAATCTAAATAAAATTTCTTCATTATAAATCATTACAGGAACTATAGCACTTTCTGAATGACCGATATCAAAACCTCTTTTTTGAAGTTCATTTTTTAAATATTGAGTATTTTTCAATAATTTTTTTCTACCTGCATTATCTTCTTCCATTAATTTAAAAGCTTCATTTAAACCTCCTGCTAAAGGCGCAGGAAGAGCTGTTGAAAAGAAATAACTTCTCGCATATAAACGTAAATACTGAACTATATTCTTACTTGCTGCGCAATATCCACCAAGACCTCCGGGACTCTTTGATAACATTCCTACATTTAAATCTATTTCGCCTTCTAATCCATAATATTCAGCAGTTCCTTTACCTGTTGCTCCTACGATTCCTACTCCATGCGCATCATCCACCATCACACGACAATTATACTTCTTTGAAAGTTCTACAATTTTATCTAATTTTGCTAAATCGCCATCCATCGAAAAGACTCCATCCGTAATTATTAATCGTCCGGTTTTATTATCTGGGATTTTTGACAATATGCGTTCTAAATAATTCATATTCGAATGGGGATAAATTTTAATTTCTGCACCTGACAATTTACACCCATCAAAAATTGAAGCATGATTAGCACTATCATTTATTATTACATCTTCTTCATTACATAATGCTGAAATTACACCAACATTAGTACCATAACCACTTGGAAATACTATACAATCTTCCACTTTATAAAAATTGGCAATTCTTGTTTCTAATTCTCTATGTATTTCGGTAATTCCTGCATAATTTGATACTGCCCCCATACCATATCCAAATTTATTTAAGGCTCTTTTACTTGCTGATATAACTTTAGGATTTGTTGATAAATTTAAATATGAATTTGAACCTAACATTATTACAGGATGCTCTTTACCATTTTTCTCCTTTATAATTGATTTAGGTTGAACTTTATTCATTAATTTCATTCCTAATCCTTCATTACCTGTTAAGATTTCACTTGATAAAACTGTATTAACCCTATCTGCTTTACCAAACAAATCTTCATTTTCTTGAGTATGAATAAAATCTTCAAATTTTATATTTAAACATTTGCTTTCAGCTTGCATTTTTAAACTCCTTATCTGAAAGCATAATAATATTTATATTTAGAATTTTAATTAACTTATTTTTTATTTATTAGGATATTCTAATCTTCTATCAAATAAAAAAAACATTCTATTAAATAATAGAATGTTTTTTGAGTATTTTATCTTATCAATCAATTACAAATTAAGCGAATATTTGTTATTTATTGACATTATATTCATTGCCGAATACATATTTTGTTGACTGGACTGAATTGAATTGTAACTATTTGAAATTGTACTTAATTGAGCTTGATATGCTTGTGCCATTTGCCTTTCTGAGGGATTTTCACTTGTTGACAATTCTCTTATTTTTTTTGAAATTTGATTCAATACTTCATCTGCAGATGTATCATTATTTAATACTAAACCCATTTTATTTGCTAATGATTTTGCATCTGCCAAAGTATCTGCTTCTGATGATGAATTACTTGCTGATTCTTGTTTTTGCTCAACTTGTTGCTGACTCCCTGTCTTTGCTGCTTTTAGTTTGTCAATTAACGATTGAGCTTCACTCTCTGATGAAACTGTAGAAATATTTATTCCTAAAGATTCTAATTTAACTTTTGTTGAAGAACTAATGTTACTTTGTTTTTGGTTTGAAATTGAACTTATATCTACCATATTATGCCTCCAAATAATTTCTTAATTATTTTTTACAGTCTTTCAACTTTATCATCCTGCAATTAATTATTTGTTGCATCATATGTTTAGATTAAAATTACCACTTTTTAAAGATAAAAAATACTGCTAAAACTATAAATAAAAATCCTACTGCATAATTCCATTTGAAACTTTCTTTCAAATAGAACACAGAAAAGAATGAAAAAACTATTAATGTAATAACTTCTTGAATTGTTTTTAATTGAGCGGCATTGTAATATTCATAACCAATTCTGTTTGCCGGCACTTGAAAACAATATTCAAAAAAAGCAATTCCCCAACTTATTAAAATAACTGCCCACAAAACAGTACTTCGATGTTTTAAATGTCCATACCAAGCAAAAGTCATAAATATATTTGATATTGTTAATAATATTATTGGTAAGAATGGTCTCATATAATAAATTTATCACAAATAGGGTTAATTGACTAAAAAATATCACATGCTAAAATAAGTGTGTACAATACAATTAATAGGAGTTTATAATTATGCTTAAATCAAGTGGAGTTAAAATTGTTGCGACTTTGGGACCTTCAATAACCAATGAAGAAAAAATTGAAGAGTTGATAAATGCCGGTGTTAGTATGTTTAGAGTAAACTCATCTCATTCAACTCCTGATGAGCATAAAAATAGTATTGATTTAGTTAGAAAAGTAGCTAAAAAACTTGAAAAGAATACAGCAATTCTCTTGGACTTACAAGGACCTAAAATTAGAGTTGGGAACATTTCAGCACCTATTGAACTTATTGAAAATTCTGAAATTCAACTTCAACATTCTTCAGAAGAAATTAATGGAATAATACCTGTAGATTATTCAGGAATTGCTAATGATGTAAAAAAAGATGATAAAATTTATCTCGACGATGGAAAACTTGAATTAAGAGTTTTAGAAACAGACGGAAAAATAGTAAAAGCACTTGTTATAAGAGGTGGTTTACTAAAACCTCGTAAAGGACTTAACCTTCCTGGCAGAACTGCAAGTCTTTCTGCTATTACAAAAAAAGATATCGAATATATAAAATTAGCTTTAGAATGGAAAGTTGATTATTTAGCTCTATCTTTTGTTCGAACAGGAGAAGATGTTCTTAAAGCAAAACATTGCATGGAAATGTATGGAGGATACATACCTATTATTGCAAAAATTGAAAAGCCGGAAGCTTTAGACAATATCGATGATATTATTAAACTTTCTGACGGCGTTATGGTTGCAAGAGGAGATTTAGGAATTGAAATATCTCCTGAAAAAGTACCTGCTGTACAAAAGAAATTAATCAGCGAAAGTAATGTTAAAAATAAAATTGTTATTGTAGCAACACAAATGCTAGAAACAATGATTGAGCAACCAATTCCAACAAGAGCAGAAACATCTGATGTAGCAAATGCCATAATTGATGGAGCGGATGCCATTATGTTATCCGGTGAAACTGCTGTTGGGAAATATCCTGTTGAAGCTGTAAAAATGATGAGTAGTATATCAGAAAACTTGGAACAAAATGGAATTGTAAGACATAATTACTATTCTAGAAAAATGGCAGAATTTGATAATCATGAAGCTTTTGCAATGTGCCAAGCTATGATTACAATGTTAGATAACCTTAAAATAAAAGCAATTTTAGCATTTACTACTAATGGTTATACCCCGGCGTTGTTAAGCAAAGCAAAACCAAGTGTTCCTATATATGCGCTAGCTAAAAGTGAAACAGTATGTCGACAAATGAATTTATGTCGTGATATTATACCTATTAATTATAATTGGCAACAAGAAATCAGCAACAAATCTCTTAAAGAAATAAACAAACTTTTAATTAAAAAGTTAGGTATGAAATCAGGAGATAAAGTTATTATGACTGGGGTTATACCTTATGTTGTGGGGCAAACTACAAACTTTATTAAATTGTTAACTATTGAAAGCTAATAATTTTGTAAAAATATATTAATATCAATATCAATTCTATACTACCAATTTACTTTATATAAATGTAGGTTAGGAAATTATTAATGGCTAAAGTTCCAAAAGTTAATTTTAATTCAGTTACTTCAAATGCATATAAAGTAAAAAAGGTAGCCTCAAATATTACTGGAGAAATAAAGTCTACCGGACATTATTATAGAGGGAATTTTTTATATGGTTGGGAAGCCGCTTCAAGATTATCCAAAATAAAAAAACACAATAAATTACAGAGCTTAGTCTGCAAATTATATGGAGCGACATCGAAAACAAAAATCAAGAATGAACATATTCCTACCATTCTAGGAGGTATTGGTGCAGTAAGTCCTATCCCTGGAGGCTCAATTCTAGGATATGGTATTGGGAAAATTGTTAATAAATTAATAAAATATTTTAAATAATAGGTATACTTATAATAAATTCCGCACCTTGATTAGGCTTACTTATTACTTCTATTTTCCCGTTATGAAGTTTTACGATATTTTTTACAATTGCTAAACCCAAACCTGTGCCACCTAATTCTCTACTACGAGCTTTATCTATCCTATAAAATCTCTCAAATATTCTTGAACATTCATCTTTTTCTATTCCAATACCATAATCTTTAACGGATATTTTTATTTCATTATTCTCAATATAAGACTTAACTGTTATTTTATCGGTTTGACTATATTTTACTGCATTTACGATTAAATTATTTATTGCTTGTTCTAATAAATATGAATTTCCAAATATTTTAATCGGAGTATTTTCTAAAATTTCCAATTCAATATTTGTATTATTAATAACTCCTTGACAAAGACTTATTGCATTTTCAACAGTTGAACTAATTGTTAATTCTGCAAAATCACGATTTTTAAATATTTGTCTTTTCTCTAAGTCAGCAAGGCTTAAGATATCTTGAATTAAAGTATTAAGTCTATTTGACTGTTCAGATATTATTTGTAGACATTTGATTTCTGTTTTATTTGTAGGGCTTAAGCTTTCTAACATTTCTACGGCAGATAATATTGAAGTTAGAGGTGTTTTTATTTCATGAGAAACATTTGCGATAAATTCACTTCTGAAATTTTCTAATTTTTTCATGTTCTTTATTTGTCTTTTTAGTTGTTTTGACATAACATTTATCGCTCTTGATAATTCCCATAAAACACCATTTTTAGGGACAAATATATCTGTATCTAAATTTCCACTTGCTATTTTTATCGCACTTTGCTGCAACTTATTAAATGGTATCCTTACTCTTATTAATATATAAAGAGTTAATAACAATACTCCGCCAAAACCAATAAAAAATGTCAAATATATATTTTTTTCCGCATTATCCAACGTTTTTGAAATATTATGAGAAGAAACAGAAACCCTTATTACATATTTTTTTCCATCAATCAATATAGGTACTGATTTATATATCATTTCTGATTGCATCGTAGAACTATAACGAATAACCGTTTCTGGTTTTCCTGACAATGCAGATTTTATTTCAGGACGATTTAAATGGTTATCTGTTTTATTTATTTCGGTATTTGAATCTGCGATAACTTTACCATTATTATCTATTATTGTTATTCGGATTTTCTCATCTTTAAACTCATTACAATAATTAGTTAATGCGCTATATTGCTTTAATTTTAACAAAGGTTCAACAACATATAATACTTGTTTAACATCGACTTGTAATTCTTTTTCGGTCTCTGTTAAATATGTTTGTCCAAATTGTCTTAATTGATACATCAATAAACTTGTAAGAAGAATTATTATTAATGTAATCAATATTGGTATAAAAAATAAAAAATTATCTCTATTTCTTATCACTAACTATTCTCCAAAGATTTGATACAATATCCGATACTTCTTATTGTTATAATATTTTTCCCAAAATCACCTAATTTTTTCCGTAAATTTACAATTTGAACATCAATGGTTCTATCTGTAACATCATAATAGGAATCTCCTTTAAGAGAAGAAATTAATTGACTTCTTGTATATACTCTACCTGGATTTTTAGCCAATAAATATAAAATCTCATATTCACTATATGTTAAATCAAGAAACTCATTATCTAATAATGCAGTCCTTTTTTCAGTATCAATAATTAAGCTTTCATATAATATTTTATTTGTTTCTTTAGCTATGTTCCTTAGTTGGTTTCTTATCCTTGCTATTACAATTTTATTACTAAACGGTTTGGTAATATAATCATTAGCACCTAATTCTAAACCTAATACAATATCAGATTCTTCACTTTTAGCTGTAAGCATAATTATTGGAATAGATGTTGTCTTAGAATTAGAACGAATCATTTTACATACCGTTAATCCATCAATTTTAGGTAACATCAAATCTAAAAGTATTACATCAGGTTGCCATTCTTCAGCTAGTTTTATTGCCTCTTCTCCATCAGCAGCCATTTTTATATCGGAAAAACCGTTTGCTTCAAGAAGCATTTCTAATAATTCTCGAATAGCACATTCATCATCTACAACTAATATTTTTGCTTTTAACATAAGATTTATTATATCCAAAACATGCCTGTACTTATAATTTAATACTAAATTGTTAGGATTTTGTTAGGAAATGGAGCAAATGTAACTTATAACTAAATTTTAGACTTAATAATATTCTAATTAATTTAATTTATTCTATATCATGGGA
>CALVEW010000016.1 GCA_944326645.1 Candidatus Gastranaerophilales bacterium | reverse complement strand
AATATTAGAATCGTGTTACAATCTAAAGTATGTTGAGTAGAAAAATTATACTTCATTTTATTTTAATATTAACAGCCATCGGAATGTTATTTCCTTTTTTAGTAATGACTTTGATATCATTATCTTCAAGTAACGAACTTACATTTTCTAATATTTCAGTAACTACAAATAATTATTTACATGTATTTCAAGCAATTCCGATTACAAAATATTTTATAAATAGTATGGTAGTTTCTGTTTTTACAACCATTGGACAAGTCTTTTTTTCAACATTGGCAGGATATGCTTTTGCAAGAATGAATTTTAAGTATAAAAATGTGATATTTTTTACTTTTTTAATAACAATGTTTATCCCTCCTCAAGTAAATATAATTCCGTTATTTTTCTTGATGAGAGAATTACATTTGGTTGATACTTATCAAGCTCTTATTCTTCCTGGGTTGTTTGGTGGTTTTGGGGTGTTTATGATGAGGCAGTATTTTTTAGGCTTTTCAAAAGAGTTGGAAGATGCTGCAATAATTGATGGGTGTAATAAATTTCAAATGTTTTTTAAGATTGCAATGCCACTTGCTATGCCAGCTATAGCAACTCTTGCAATATTTACATTTATTACATCTTGGAATAGTTTTATTTGGCCTTTAATCGTTACTAATAGTGAAAGTATGAGAACACTACCTTTAGGGTTGGCAATTTTCAAAGGAAGTTATCGAGAGATTACTATGTGGGGTGATTTGTTTGCTTGTTCTGTTGTGTGTGCTGTTCCTACCATTTTGATATTCTTACTCCAAAAGAAATACTTAATAAATGATGTCTTAAAAGGTGCTGTTAAGGAATAATTTCTGTATTTCATATAAATATATGATGTCCCTGAATTAATATTAGATACAATAATATTGAAGTACTTTTTATAGGTATAGGGATGGAGCAGACTAATAATTTTAGTAGCTATAATAATATTAAAAGGCTTTCAGACGAAGAATTAGTTAAGGTTTGGGAGCAATATTTTGCTGATCGTTCTAATAAAAAGCTGAGAGATATTTTAATTGTTCAGTATATTTACCTAACACGATATGTAGTAGGTCGTGTAAAAGTTGCTTTACCTCCGACATTCTCATTTGAAGATATTTCAAGTTATGGTGTAGAAGGTTTAATTGATGCTGTCGAAAAATATACTCCGCAAAATGGTGCTCGTTTTGAAACTTATGCATTGGTAAGAATTAGAGGTAACATCATTGATAAAATTCGTTCACAAGATTTCTTACCAAGAACTGTAAGGAAGAAAATAAGAGATGTAAAACAAGCACAAGAAGAATTGAAAAAGAAATTTGGTCGTCCTGCAACTAATAAGGAAGTTGGTGAATTATTAGGATTAGAAACAGAAAAAGTAGATCAAATTTTAGCAGATGATACAACAATAACCTCAATATATGATAAAAAAGGTTCAGGTGATGATAGTATGGAAATTATAGATACTATCCAAGATTCTCATCATTTGACACCACATGAGGCTTATGAAGAAAAGAATGTAAAAGATCAACTAGAAGCAGCATTGAAACGTTTACCTGAAAGAGAAAGAATGATAATGGTTCTTTACTATCATGAGAACATGACATTCAAAGAAATTGGGGAAGCAGTAGAAATATCAGAATCAAGAGTATGTCAAATCCACGCTCAGGCAATTATGAAATTGAAAAACTTGCTTAGCGAAAATCGCTCTGAAAGATTGAAAAAGAGCATTATTTAAGGGGTAAATGTTTTAATTCAAATTAATTTATCTAATTCAAGTAATAATTGAGTTAAGTAATTTGTTTAATTGTATAGTTTTGATGTTAACTGGGCGAGGTGAGTTTTGATTTACTGATAATTTAAAATATGTTATAATGCATTTGCAAGTGATACCGCTCGGTAAGTGTTTTGATTTACTGTTATTTTAAATTATGTTATAACTTTAAATCAAAAAGGACTTTTTATGAAAAATAAAAAATAAAGGAGTAATAATGGCAAAAGCTAGAAATAAAGTAATTGAAGGTAAATTTAAAAATGAATCTATTATAATAGGTTTAAATGATACAGTTGAAGTTCAATATGATTTTTTTAAAACTTATAAATTAAATGAGGATAATGTTAATAAAATAGAATTATTAAGCGCAGAACAATCAAAGGATATTGGAAGTTCTGTAGCTCGAGGATTAGTTGGAGGCTTATTACTAGGGCCTGTAGGTTTAGTAGCAGGCGCTATGGTTGGTAAACAAAGTAATATAAATATGTTTAATATATATTACAAAAATGGAGAAAAATCGTTTATAGAAGTAGATAAAAAAATAAGCGATTGTTTATTAAGTTTAAAATGGAGATTAGAAAATAAATAGTTTATTTGTTTATATTTATTTATAATTTAAAATATAATATAAGATATTTTAGAATTAATATTTACAAGAGAAGTTATAATGAAAATTTTAAAACAATTTATTATATTATTTTTTTTGATATCATTGTTTAATTTAAGCGCTTATTCTATTTCCCGTGATAATTTAACTTGTTTTGAGATAAAGACTGTAATGAGTAATAATTTCAGTTCAATAAATGTTATTGATTATTTTTATATTGATTCTAGAAATCATAATGTATATGCTGAAAATTTTGAGCCAGTTGATGAAGTATCTCGTTTTGATGATAAGTGGATTATATTTAAGTATGTAACTTCTTTGAATGAAAAAAAATATGCGGATAAAGGTTATGATGAAATTAATGAATATCAAATAAATAGATATACTGGTTCAGTAATTCAAAATAAATACTTGAAAGCAAAAGGCTTAGGAACAAAAATTGATGCTTTATTTGTTTATGGTGAAACTGTTCCATGTATAAGAAGTGGTAAAGGAACAGCAAAGCAAATAAATATGCCTAAGAAACAATTTTAATAAAGTTTAGCATATATGGTATCAATTTAAATTCTTTCAATAAAACTAAAGTCTTTTGAAATTCTATTTTCGATATCTTTAATCAATTGTGATAATGGTATATTTAAAGCTTCTGCAATTTTCCAAATAGTTGTTAATTGAGGGTCTTTTATCCCTTTTTCTAAATCTGACCATATAGACTTAGGAAGTCCGATTTCATTTGAGATAGTTGTAATGGACTTATTTTGTTTATTTCTATATTCATATACTATTTCTGATAATACTTTTTTTAATTCATTTTTTAATTCTTGCATATTTTTAATTATTGTACTAAAATTAGAACATATGTTCTAATACGCGAACAATGAGGGAAATATGGATATAAATAAAGAAATAGGCAAGAGAATTAAAAAGCAAAGAGAAAATCTTAAAATATCACAAGAAGAACTTGCACATCTCATTAATAAACAAATTATTACTATAAAACGTATTGAAAATGGTGAGTATAAAAGATTAACATTATTGTTATTAGCTTCAATTATTAATGCTTTAAATTCTGATATCTATGAATTTATAAAAGGATTATAAACAAAAAGCGAGGGGGTTAATTCCTCGCTTGTTGTTTGGTATTTCTACCGGCTGTCAACCTCTGTGTTTGATTAGTCGTTGCGTTTTAGGTCTTCACTTTCATCAAGTAATGATTTT
Organism: Candidatus Gastranaerophilales bacterium; assembly: GCA_944326645.1. Classification (GTDB taxonomy): domain Bacteria; phylum Cyanobacteriota; class Vampirovibrionia; order Gastranaerophilales; family Gastranaerophilaceae; genus UMGS1585. The sequence goes on along the minus strand of CALVEW010000016.1, from coordinate 13,089 downwards.
AATTGTTTTCTTGCAACACGTGGTATATTGATTGTTGCGTTTCCGCCAATACATCCACCTTCACAACACATTACTTCGATTAAGTTACAACCTGGGCAACTCTTATCTTTTGTGAATTTCTTAAGTTCTTTTACTGTGTCTTTTGTTAGACCACTTATTATATAAGGTTTTACTTCTTCAGGATTTTTTGCAACTGATTTAACTGCTTCTGCTACTCCTGTTGTGTTTCCGAAGTTTCTACCTTGTTTTGAACTTTCTACTTCAAATTTGCTTTCTTCACATTCCGCAATTTCTATTCTTTTTGCAATAAATAATGCTCCTAATTCTTCATATGTCATTACATAATCAACATTAGGGTTATCCATTGATTCTTTTCGTTTTGCAACGCAAGGGCTTATGAATACTGTTATTGCATCTGGATATTTTTCTTTAACTAATTCTGCTGTGTAGTAAAGAGGTGTTTCTGTTGTTGATTCAAACTCTTTTAATTCTGGTAAGTGTTTCTTAATGAATTGGTTATAACCAGCACAGCAAGAAGTTGTCATAAATGGAGCACCTTCTTCCATTCTTTCTTCAAATTCTTTTGCTTCATTTATTGTTGTTATGTCTGCACCTTGTGCAACTTCATAAACTCTATCAAATCCAGCTTTTTCCATTGCTGTTTTTAATTGATAAATTGTTCCTGGAAGTTGTCCAACAATAGATGGTGCAAACATTGCAATAACTTCTTTTTTATCATCTTTCATATGTTTTAATATGTCGATGATTTGGCTCTTTTCGTTAACTGCTCCGAATGGACATGCAGCAACACATTTACCACAAGAAATACATTGTTCATAATCTATTCTTGTAATTCCATTTGAATCTTTTTGAATAGCTCCAACCGGACATGCATCTTCACAAGGTACTGCAAGTTTTACAATTGCATTATATGGACATGCATTCATACACATTTTACAGTTTTTACATTTGCTGCCATCGATTTTTGATTTACCATTAACCATTTCGATAGCTCCAAATTTACAAGCTGATTGGCAAGGACGTGCAACACAGCCTTGACATAAATCTGTTACATATATTCTACTAGGTACACAACCTGCACAAGCTGCATCTAAAACTGTTAATGGGTGTTCATCAGGTTGTTCTCTTTCTAATGCTTCTTTTGCGTAATCTGATAATAATTTTGTTTCATCATCTTCTTCTAAAGAAAATCCTAAACCTGCTTTTACTCTTTCTTTTAAGATTGCACGTTCTTTGTAGATACAACATCTGTAAGGAACTTCTGCTCCTTTAGGACGCATATCATAAGGTATTAGTCTTGTATTTTCTTCAAAATTGTCTGATAAAAATGCTTCTATAATTCTAGCTAGAATCTCTTTCTTTAAGTGAATTGATTGACTGTTATTATTACTCATTTTCTTTCAACTTCCTATCTATTTCCTGTAAAACCTTATCTATTGTTGCTTCTTGTATAACAGTATCATCTACTGTTACATATGGTGCTTTTGAGTATTCTGAATTATTTGTACAGAAATTTAAGCAAGTACTACCAGATACTTCTACATCATCTCCATATCTGTTTTTTACAATGTCAACTAAATCTTGTAATTGAGATGAGCCCATTACGAAGCAAGTTGTTCCCATACAAATTTTTACATTTACTTTCGCCATTTCTTTTTTCCTTATTATTAACTACATATACTGTATTGTTACTTTTTTTACGTATTTGTCTTCCAATACTTTTGCTATCTTTTTGATAATATTTTTTCTAATTTCAATTTCTATTGGAAGATTTGGATCATAATGTGCCTGATTTAATTTTGCACCAACCATGAAGATAATACAATCACTATTTAATAAAAATTTTACTAAATCTCCTGCTGCATCATCTCTCATTTCGTTTTCATCTTCTAAATACTCATAAGTTTTAGTTAGAGTAAGAATACCTTCTGTTACTAGATCCACTCCTTCCATATATGAAATAGATGGAAGTTTTCCTATGTTTTTACATACGGGTGTATCTATTGGTATATTTAATTCTCTAGAAATTAAATTAGCTGTTGTTCCTCCACTAATTGCTTTTTTACCTTCAAAGTTTTTGAATACATTCGCATAATAATTATCTTTTTCCATATGATATGGTGGACCTGTAAATACCATAGATTTTCTTGGTTTTCTACAATGTACACAAACTGCAGAAACATCATCCTTTGCACATCTATCTGGTTCTAATGAACAAGCAAAATCAACAATATATTTTGATAAATCTCTGCTTGTTATGTATCTATCTTCTTTTAATTTATGTAAAACTGCTTCAATAAGACCTTTACGTCTTAAGCCTAACTTAAATTTATCTGTTCCTAAGCCAGATTGTGTTACTCCATCTGAACAGAATATCAGTCTATCGCCTTCTTTTAGTTGTATTTTATATACGTGCATTTTTCTATTTTTAAATGTTTCAGAAGTGATTATTTCGCATTCCGGTTCAAGTACTTCATTATCTCTAATCCACAAAAATTGTGGGTTTCCTTCTTCTACAATTTTGGTAATACCTTCTGAATTACAATTCATAACAGAAAATGTTGAATAGCTTATTTTCCTGATTTGGCAGACAGGTAGTGAGTTCATCATTATTTCACAAGCTTTCCTAACATCAGAATCGGCTTCGATGAATTTTAAAAGCATTGTTGCTGTCATACTTGCTAAGATGTTGGCTTTTATTCCACTTCCTAAGCCGTCAGATAAAACTGCTAGAAGTCTATCTGTTTCAGGATCTCTTTTTGACACAAAATAATCCCCAAATGTGTTTTGGTTATATTTTTTCTCTTGTGTACAATAGATATCTATAAACATTACCTATGATCCTTCAGGTTTATTCTCATCTGTTGTATAATCGTCTGCGATTGTACTTAATAAAAGTTCTGTTTCTACCATGTGTTCACCTAATAGAATGGCGATTTCTTGAACTTTTGCAATGTTTTTACTAATAACTTCTTTTGCTCTTTCTGCAATTTTTTCTCTGTTTAATTCTGATTGAGTTACATCTGTAATAATTGCACCAACAATTTCATTTTCTTCAATAATGAAAACATTGATGTCGTAAAGTTTGTTGCCACAAATGTAATGCTCTTTATGAATATCTTTACCTGTTTTAAGAGCTGTTTTTAGTAAATCTGCAAATGGAATAATTCTATCTATATCTGCTCCATTTACACCTTCCGGTCGTTCTGAGAATATTTCATACATATCTCCACAGAACATTTTCATAAATGCATTATTTGATTCAAGTATCTGGTTCTTGTTATCAATCATTACCATTGCAGATGGCATACATCTAAGCATTGCGGCTGCTTTTCTTAGTGCTATTTTTCTCATATAAGAAACGCACATTGATGGTTCTGCTTCTCCTGATAATATTGCTTGAGCAAGTTCTCTACAAGTTTGGAAACCGCAACCTCCACAATTTAATTCATCTTCTTCATTGTGTTTGCCGATTCTTTCCATTGTTTTCATAATCATTTCTAATGGAAATTCTTGTTTTTCTTTTGTGTCAACTGAGTATTCCATTTTTACAACAGTACTAGGCTCTTGTGGAATCTCATCTCGTTTTTCAAAGTTATTTAGAACATTTGAAGTTTTAAGTAATGTAGATTTGCATAAGCTTACTCCAGGACCATTTATACAACCTCCATCACAGCCAAGAGCTTCTACAAATATTTTTTCTTCTAATTTCTCAGGTTTTAAACCATTTAATGCTTTATCTAAACTATGTAATGTACAAATATCAACAAGTTGTACGTCATCTTCTATTCCTGAATATTTTAAAGTTTCATTCATACCACCTAAAATCGGATATAATGATCCTTCATTAGCTCTTTGAGGTATAAAATCTTCATCAGGTAAAATTTCTAACTTAGATAAGTCAATATAAGATTCTTTCACCCAATAATTTAATTCATCAAATGTTAGTGCATAATCAATTAAATCATGGTGTCTATCTGATTCATTTTTCTTTGCGATACATGGTCCTATAAATACAACTGCAATATCATCTCCATAATGTTCTTTTAACATTTTTGCATGAGTTAATGCAGGAGATGCAATTGGGGTAATATATTTAGCAAATTCTGGTTTATATAATCTAATATAATCAACAACTACAGGGCAAGCACTTGATATAAATAAGCCTTTATCTGCTTGTTTTAGCATCTTAGCAGCTTCGATTGAAACTTCTTGTGCGCCTAATGCTGTTTCGCTTACGCCATGAAAACCAAGCGTTTTTAATAATGTTATTATCTGAGGTTTTGTGTAATCAAAAATACTAATCCAACTAGGGGCTAATGATACAATAACTTTTTTATTTGTTGCTAAAAGAGCTTTTACTTTATCAACATCATATCTGATTCTTTTAGCATTAGATGGGCAGGCTGTTACGCAATGACCACAAGCTATACACCTGTCTGCTATTACTGACGCGCTTCCATCTTTTATTTGAATGGATTTAACATAACATTCTCTTACACATTTATAACAATCGTGACATTCATTTTTCAATGTGTAAACAGGTGAAAGTTTGTTGCCCATTTTATAATTCCTCTAAAATCTTTTTAAGCTCCAAATAATTTATGTTACAGTATTCTTTTCCGTTAATTATTATAACAGGTCCTTTATCACATTTATTAGTGCATCTTATACCTATAAGTTCAATATTCGCATCTAGTTGATGTTCATTTATGTAGTTTTCAAGTGTTTCGATGTTTTCATCATTTCCTCTTGCAAAACAAGAGCTACCCATACAAATTTTTATTTCATTCATAATATTTTAACTTTCAATTTCTGTATTGTCAATAGTCAATTGTAAGAAATGTCCTATTAAATTTTCATTCCATACGTGTATATCTTTTGGAACATCTAATATACATTGAGTAAAGTTCCATATATATTTTATACCAGAATCAATTAAAAAGTCAGCAACTTTTTGTGCTTGATTATGTGGAACTGTAAGTATTGCTATTTTTACTCCCAATCTCTCTGCTAAATCTGGAAGTTTGCTAATATGGAATATTTGCTTTTCATCAATACTTATTCCTGTTTTTAAATCATTACTATCAAATAATGCAAGAATATTAAATCCATAATAATCAAAATTATCGTTTTTAGCTAGTGCTAAACCTAAATTACCTGCACCAACAATAAATACGTCCTTATTCTTGCTGAATGTAAGTCTATGCTCTATTACTTCTTTTAGTTCTTTAACAGAATATCCGACTTTACATTTACCTTTGTAGTCTAGTAGTTTTATGTCTTTTCTGATCTGAGAATCGTCAACATTAAGTAATTGTGATAACTTCATGCTTGAAACATGTTCAATTCCTTGTTCTATAAAATCAACTAAAACACAATGATATAGGGTTAATCTGCTAATTACTTTATTTGAAAATCTATCAATCATTTTTTATATCTTCTCTTTTATTAAAAAAGAGCAAGGAATAATTAGTATTCCTTGCTCATATTATTTAATTATACGATACCGTTGTATGCATCTGTATAAAGTTGTTTGATTTGATCCATTAATGGATATACAGGGTTTGCACCTGTGCATTGGTCATCGTATGCTAGTTCAACTAATTCATCTAAGTTGTCGAAGAATTCTTTTTCGTCAACTCCAAATTCTTTAATAGATTTTGGTAAGTTAACTTTTGTCATTAATTCATCAACTGCTTTAAGTAATAGTTCAACTTTTTCATCATCGTTTTTACCACCTAAACCAAGTTCATCAGCGATTTGTGCATATTTAGTTTTTGCACAAGGGAACTTGTATTGAGGGAAGATTGCTTGTTTTTTAGGTCTATCAGATGAATTAAATTTAATAATTTGTCTGATTAATAAAGCGTTAGCAACCCCGTGTGGTACGTGGTACATAGCACCTAATTTGTGAGCCATAGAGTGGCATAATCCTAAGAATGAGTTAGCAAATGCCATACCTGCAATTGTTGCAGCATAGTGCATTTTTTCTCTAGCGATAGGATCGTTAGCACCTTCTGTATAGCTTCTTTCTAAGTATCTGAAGATTAATTTTGTTGCTTCTAAAGCATTTGAATTTGTAAAGTTTGTAGCCATACAAGATACATATGCTTCAATAGCGTGAACTAATGCGTCGATACCAGATGCTGCTGTTAAACCTTTTGGCATACCATCAACGAAGTTAGGGTCGATAATTGCCATATTTGGTGTTAATGCGTAATCTGCAATCGCATATTTTACGTGAGTTTCATCATCTGTAATGATTGCAAATGGTGTTACTTCAGAACCTGTACCTGATGTTGTAGGGATTGCAACCATTGTTGCTTTTTTGCCTAATTCAGGGATTGAACAAATTCTTTTTCTGATATCCATAAATCTCATAGAAATATCTTCAAAGTTTGTATCTGGTTGTTCATACATTAACCACATAATCTTAGCTGCGTCCATTGGTGAACCACCACCTAATGAAATGAATACATCAGGTTCAAATGTTTTAACCATTGCCATAGCTTGATTAATTGTTGATAATGTTGGATCTGGTTTAACATCAAAGAAAATTTGATATTCTACACCAATTTCATCTAATACATTAATAATATTATTTACCGCACCTGAATCAAATAAGAATCTATCTGTTACGATAAATGCACGTTTTTTACCTTGAAGTTCACGAAGAGCTAAATCTGTAGCACCTCTTTTGAAGTAAACTTTAGAAGGAACTTTGAACCATAACATATTTTCTCTCCTTTCAGCAACGGTTTTGTAGTTCAATAAGTTTTCAACGCCAACGTTTCCTGAAACTGCGTTACCACCCCAAGAACCACAACCAAGAGTTAATGATGGTTCTAACTTGAAGTTGTATAAGTCACCAATACCACCTTGAGATGATGGTGAGTTGATTAGAACTCTACAAGCAGGCATTTTTTCTGCATAAGAGTTAATTCTTTCTTTTGATCTTTCATCTGTGTAAAGAACTGCTGTGTGACCAGCTCCACCTTTGCTTACTAATTCATAAGCCATTTCAGCTGCTTGTTCAAAGTTTTTAGCTTTATACATTGTTAAGATTGGAGATAATTTTTCTCTTGAGAATGGATCTTCCCAATCTACTTTTGGTCTTTCTGCTAATAATACTTTTGAATCTTCCGGAATTTCAAATCCTGATAATTCAGCGATTTTGTGTGCGCTCTGACCAACAATAGATGGGTGAGCTGTTCCACGTTTTGGATCGATGAATGGAAGATCCATCATTTTCTTTTCTTCAGCTGCATTTACTAAATATGCACCTCTGTATTCAAATTCTTTTTTAACTGCTTCATATACGCTTTCAACAACTACAACTGATTGTTCTGATGCACAAATCATACCGTTGTCGAATGTTTTTGACATAAGGATTGATGATACTGCCATTTTAATATCTGCTGTTTCATCAATAATTGCAGATGTATTACCAGGACCTACACCTAATGCTGGGTTTCCTGATGAATAAGCTGCTTTAACCATGCCAGGACCACCTGTTGCTAAGATACAATCAATTGATGGGTGGTTCATTAACATACTTGATAATTCAATTGATGGAACATCAATCCATCCGATAATATCTTCTGGAGCACCTGCTTTAACTGCTGCTTCTAAAACTATTTTAGCTGCTGCAATTGTACAAGCTTTTGCTCTAGGGTGTGGAGAGAAGATAATTGCGTTTCTTGTTTTTAATGCAATTAATGATTTGAATATTGCTGTTGATGTTGGGTTTGTTGTTGGAATAATACCTGCTAAAACACCAAGAGGTTCTGCAAATATTTTTGTTCCATTAACTTTATCTTCTTTGATAATTCCACAAGTTTTTGCATTTTTGTGTTTGTTATAAATATATTCAGATGCAAAGTGGTTTTTAATAATTTTATCTTCTAAAACACCCATTCCTGTTTCTTCTACAGCCATTCTAGCTAATGGAATACGTGCCTTGTCAGCAGCTGTAGCTGCTGCTTTAAAGATTGCATCTACTTTTTCTTGTGAGTATGTTGAAAAAATTCTTTGTGCCTTTTTAACCTTTTGAATTAATATTTCTAAAGATTCAGGTGTTTCTACTAAAGTACTTGCTGCCAAGTCTTTTTCTAATTTTTCAACTTTTTCACTTTTAGTGGTTTTTGGCATTTCTAATCTCCTTTATTCTATTACCAATTTATTTAAAGTATGAACATAATTTTTTTTGATATTGTGATTTTTACACTTATTTATTATCGTACATCTAAAAACTTCAATGTCAAACAGTATTACTGTATTTATAGAAAACTTAATATTTTCTTTATAAATTAATCGTGATTTATATAAGATTTTATCGTTATAAAAATCACAATTAAATCTAGCAAAAAAAATATTTATGGGGTTTATTATTATATAAGTTAATTTATAGGAGATTTGTCTATGATGAAAGTATCAACTCAACCATTTAATACAATGTTAAAAATTAAAAATATGATGTCAGATAAAGGTAAAGCTGCGAATCGTTTTGCTAAAGGTTTAATGGAAGAAGGTTATGCAAATATTTATCAAAGATCTTTGAATGCTGATAGAGTTGCTCTTTCCGCGAAAAATGCATCAGGTGATACAAAAACCTTTATTTTGTCTTATGCTGGGTATCGTGTAAAAACAAATAAAGTAACTTCACTAACTAGTCATACTGCAATTAGAGAAATAGATAAAGCTCATTTTAACCAATTTGATTCAGAAGTTTCAGGCATAAAAAAAATTCAAAGACTTGTTAATAACAAAATATTCGATACAAATATTGAAAAGCGCGGTTGGGGTATATAATTAATTTTCACAGCGATGAGGTTTGTATATTTTTTTACCTTCAGAAACATATTCAGTTAATACTTGCTTGCCAAAATCTTGCTCTATACCTCCATATACATTAATCCCTCGTTTTTTAAATTGCGTAATCCAATCAGGTTTGAATCCTTCATCAAATCCTGTTATTGATTCTACGTCTTTAGAATATACGCTAAAATAAACATTTTTTATTCCGGACCACATTATGCCACCTGCACACATAATACAAGGTTCTGCGGTTACGTATATGCTAAGATTATATGGAGATAAATCATATGTTTTTAGTTTTTTTTGTGCAAGTCTTATTGCATTCATCTCTGCATGGTTCGTGCAATCACAACCTGGAACAACACTATTTTGAGCTTTTGCAATTAAATTTCCTTTATCATCATAAATTGCTGCTAAAAAAGGACCATAATTGTTATTAAATTGATTTGGTGTTTCTTTCTGTAATTGATATAGGATTTTTTTTGCATTTTCATATTGTGATTTTGTCATTTGTGCATTTGATTTGATATTTAAGCTTTCTAAATTTATATATTCATCTTTAGCACAAACACTTAAACCTAATATTAGGCATATAAAAATTGCAAAAAATTTTATTTTTTTATAGTCCATTTCTTTTTCTTTCTAATAACATTTTTATAATATCTCTTTTGTATTCAAATTCAGATTTTTTTTCTTTGAACATTCCTTCTTTCCCACCTTTTAAGTAGGATTGAATTTGTCCGGCAAGTTTTGCTTTATCTACGTTTTTAGCAAATTCTTCAATAATATTATTTTCATCGTTTTCTTGCATTTTGTACCTCAGTCATTCATATTATAGTAATTTTTTAATTATTTTTCAATATGAATACTTCTTTGTGGAAAAGGTATTTCTATTCCAAGTTCATCAAATTTTTCTTTTATTTTTAGATTAAATGCTCTGCCTACTTCCCATTGTTTGATAGGACTGGTTTTAAATCTTGCCCTAATAATGATTGCTGAATCATCAAATTTTTCAAGCCCTAAAATCTCTAATGGTGCAAGTATGTATTCTTTTTCAGGTGAATTTTCTCTAAAGTTTTCACCAAGTTCTCTGAGTACAGATATTACATAATCAATATTTTCTTTATATGCGACTCCAATATCAAAAACATAATAAGAATAATCTCTTGTATAATTTATAACTGTATCAATCATTCCATTTCTAATATAATGAACTCGACCTTGTAAATCTCTTAGTTTAACTAGTTTGATATCAGCTTTTTCAACAACACCCTTGTGATCAGCGATTTCAACATAATCACCAACTCTAATTTGGCCTTCTAGTAGAAGTGAAAAACCTGTTATTATATCTTCAAAAAATCTTTTTGCTCCAAAACCGACTGCAACACCTAAAACACCTGCGGCGGTTAGGATTGGTCTTATATCTATACCTAAGTTGTTAAGAATAAACATAATTGCAAAAATAACGATTATTGTATCTGCTATAGACTTAAAAATGGATTTGAGAGTGAATAATTGTTTTTTTAATTCAAAATCGTCTTTGTATTTTGTTATTTTTGTAATAAATTTGTCGATTAAAAGATTTGACAATTTAATAACTGCATAGAAAAATACAAGATGAACAATTGTCATAAACCATTTTTCATTTATAAAATTAGATGTATCTATCATTATGAATTTCCTTATTTTATGTTTAATTTTTATAAATTAAAGCTTTGTAAAATTAAACCTATAATTATACTAATACATAATAATATAGATATAATTTTTGTACTATCTTGTAAATTTTTGTTATCTTTAAAAAGTATGAGAATTCCGAGTCCTGCATTTGATAGTAAGCCAGCTATAACAGAACTAAAATTTAAAGTTCCATTAATTAATAACATTGTTAAACCTACTGATATTGCGCAATTCGGAATAAGTCCAATAATACTAGTAAATACAGGTGCAAAATATTTAAGATTGTGGAATAAATTATGTATAAAAGAATATTTAAGACAAATATTAATAAAGAAATTCAATAAAATTGTAATAAGGAGGATAAATGAAAAAATATTTATAGTGTGTTTAATAGGGTGTATTATTAATTCTTTAGGGTGTTTTTCATCAATAGAATGATGACAACAGCCTGAATGCTCTTCTATATTTTCTTTTATTGGGATGTATTTATTATCTTTAAGAATAAAGTCAATAAAGTATCCTGCAGAAATAGCAACAAGTATTTTAATAGAAATAATTGGAATAATATAGTGAAGTGTATTAGGTTGTGATAGTAATATTGGAATTGCTTCATCAGATGTTGCTAGGTATATTGCAATTAAGGCTCCTTTTGTTAAATATCTTTTAAAATATAATGATGTTGCGATTATCGAAAAACCACATTGAGGAATGATTGCTAAGGTGCTACCTAATATAATTGAATATTTTTCAGAAGTTTTGATTAAGTTATTAATTTTATTGGCAAAAAAGTATTCTACTATTTCAATAATTACAAATACAACAAATAAAAAAGGTAGAATATGTAAACTATCTATTATTGCATCAGTAAACCATTCAGGGAGGTAAATAGATGTAATAAAGTTGTCTAAATTATTAAATATTCTTTCATTAATAGAATTGTATAAATTTAAAAATTGAATAATCATATACTAATGATATTATTCATTTGTTAAAATTTCAAATAAATTTTTAATTTTAATATTTATCATAATTGATTACCATTATAATCGAATAATTTAATATCTAATCCATTTTGTGCTATTTTATTTTTTAATTTTTGAATATTTGCATCACCATACCATCTTGGGTCAATAATTATTTTTTCAATACTATTTGATGGAGCACCAATAGGAATAGCTCTGTGCGTTGGATAATTATGACCACGACTCATATTACCGTTTTTAAATAACACGCTTTGACCTGAATTATTTACATTAAATGAATTTTGAACTAACTTTGAAGACATTGATTTTTTATCAATTACAACAACTATTTCTTGGATGTGGCTACCATCATTATAGTTCGGGGACATAAAGTTTGTTTCACCTGCATTTTTCCAATGTGAATTTCTTGAATCAAAATATCCCTGGATAGAATTATTGCCTCTAACATCCCAAACATCAGTACACAATGGTGTCATTGTATCAACATTAATACCATTTAAACGAGCAGAAGATCTTCCTGTTAATTCTCTTGGTACAATACCATTATCTATTATACCATTATCTGAAAGTAAATATTCAAGTCGCGTACTATGTAATAGATTATTTTCAGTAATTGTATTAGTTGCATTATGTGTAATTTTTAAATCTTTTGATGCTAAAAATTCTTCATATGAATCAGTATAAACTTTCTTTTGTTCTGCAGATAACAATTCTCCCATTGATTTTCCTTTTAAATGGCTTCTTCCACTTTGATCTAAAACTCTATCTGACATTTTTAAACTATCAAAATTTATTTCATCAGGGAAAATATTATTTGAAGGTTTTACAATTTTAGGAATGTTAGTTATATCAAGATTTATACCTTTTGCTTTTGTATGTAATTTTTCTAATAAATCGTTCATTACATCTTTAGTTGAAGAAAATGCTGTTTGTATTTTATTTTTAATAGTTGCAAAATCAACAATTGTTGTTAAATTATTAATTCTATCTATAACAGTTTCATAAATAGTATATAGACTACTACCAAGTTTATTTTTTAGACTTACATCTGGTATAATATTTTCAATTGATTTATTAGATTTAACTTTATTTACATAAGCTTCGTCAAATTTTACTTGTTCTTCTGGTGATAATGTTTTTCTATACGCATCTAATTCTTCTTGTGTTTTAAATTCATCTATTTTCTTTGAATAATCAACATTATTTGATTCTACTTGTTTAGGGTTTACTTTTGGTTTTTGTTCCACATCTTTATTAGTTTGCTTTTTAACCTCAACTTTTTTGCTTGCTAGCTTTATTTTTTTATTTTCTGCTACATTAATTAAATTAGATAACATCCCAGATTTTTTAATATTTTTATTTTTTAGTAAAGATAAAAGATTATCTAAATCTTCAGTCGTATCACATTTTTTGATAAACTCATTTACCATTTGAACATCTTGTTCAGATAGACCTTTTTTAGATGAAATTTTTGCTTCTAGAGCATCTTTAACATTAGAAAATTCAGCTTGTTTTATTTTTATATTATTAATTCGTGCTTCATTTTTATTGATTGGGCGTCCTCCGAGATCTACACCTTGGACTT
>CALVEW010000015.1 GCA_944326645.1 Candidatus Gastranaerophilales bacterium | reverse complement strand
CTTCTTCTGACAATTTTACTTCTAATACTTCTCTTTTTCCATTATAAACCTACCCTTGTGTTATCATCATAACACAAAGAGAATTTCTAAATCAACTTAAAATTAAAAAAGATTGAATTTTAAAATTCAATCTTTTTTAAGTCTTTTTCAATTAATTCATAAAAATCCTTGGATATATTATTGAAATTTGTTAAATTTATAATGTATGGAATATTACTATTATCAAATAAGTTTTTTATAGTCTCAATATCATCTAAATTAATTTCTTTATCGCTTTTGACTAATATATCTAAATCGGATAATTTTCTAAAGTTATCCTTAGTTCTAGAACCATATAAGAAAAAATCATATTTTTCTTTAAAAGGATATAAAATATTTTTTATTATTTTGTATTCATTATCAGATACACCTTTAATATTCATTGTTATCCTTTTCTTTTAATTTATCTATTAAATATTTTGCATTTTCTAAGAAATCAGGAATTATATCTAATAGTTGTCTAGACTTTTCAATATTATATTCATGAGCTGTTTCATTACGTTTTTGATAGTATGATTTCCATTTTAACCAATCATTTGCGAAACCATACCCTTCCATAAATCTGAAAATGTTATTCATGGTTAGCTCTTGATCAGTTTTTCCATATTTTTGAATAAACAATTTTCTCATAAACTTCCAAGCAGTTTCAAGTGTATATTCAAAGCGCTTAACGCATGAATCACAAATATATTCAAGTAAAATTGAGTCCTGATTTTTTAAATAATCTTGATACGATTTATTTAATGTGTTATATGCGTTTTCTAAATTAGAAAAATTTAGTTTATCCATTTATTTTAGTTCCTTTAAACATTTCTTTTATACCGTCAACAGAACTTAAAATTCCTGTTGCTTCATAAGGCATATAAACAATTTTGTTGTCTTTACCTGATGTAATACTTGTCATTGTTTCTAAATATTTCATTGCAATTAAGTATTTGTCAGGTTGTCCTTTATCAGCTAATGCATCAATAATTTTTTGAATAGCTTGTTTTTCACCATCAGCTTCTAAAATTCTTGCTTGTGCAATACCATCTGCTCTTAGGATTGATGCTTGTTTATCACCTTCTGCTTTATTAATTGCTGCTTCTTTTTCTCCTTCAGCTTTTAATATCGCAGCTTTTTTAAGCCCTTCTGCTTCTAAGATTGCAGCACGTCTGTCTCTTTCTGCTTTCATTTGTTTTTCCATTGCTGTTTGAATATCAACAGGTGGAATAATATCTTGAAGTTCAACCCTATTAACTTTTACACCCCATTTATTTGTTGCCTCATCTAAGATTGCTCTTAACTCTTGGTTTATTTTATCTCTTGAAACTAATGTTTCGTCTAAGTCAATTTGACCAACTAAATTTCTTAATGTTGTTTGTGTTAATTTTTCAATCGCATCTGGTAAGTTTTGGATTTCGTAAACTGCTGATTTAGGATCAACAATTTGGAAATATAATAATGCATTTATGCTTATTGAAACGTTGTCTTTTGTAATAACATTTTGTCTTGGAAAATCATAAACAGTCTCTCTTAAATCAATTCTTTCTTTTTCTTTTACATAAGAATAAGTTTTTCCATCAATGCTTTTTTGTGTAACTTTCCAGGCAATAGGTCTTGGAGTTTCAAGGATTGGGAATATAAGATTTAATCCTGATTCTAAAACTCTTTCAAATTTTCCGAGTCTTTCAATTATTACAACTTCTGCTTGTTTAACAATAATTACACCTTTGGTTACAAAAATAATCGCAGCTGCAATTAATAATACAGTTACTAAAAACATAATTTAATTCCTTTCAACAAACATAATAAGACTATCGTATTTAACGATTTTAACATTTTCACCCACAGGGATTTCATTATTATCAAGGATTCTTGCTTCCCATCTTTCATCATAAATAGAAATCGCACCTGATGTTTGAGTAATAGTTTCAATAACTTTTGCAGTTTTTCCAATGTATTTATTTTCAATGCCGGTAGTTTGTTCTTTAGACGTTTTTCTATTCATAAGCATAGGTCTTAAAAATAAAAGTAAAACTAAAGCTAGAATAACAAAAAATAGCATAAGAAAATTAATGTTTAGTATAAATATAGAAGCGATTGCAGTAATAAAAGCTGCAATCGCAAAATTTAGAAAAAACATTACAGGAGTGAACATTTCAAGAACAAGAAATGCTAACCCTATAATAACTAATAATTGCCATATAACCATAAAAATACCTTAATATTGGTTGTTAATAAAAACAACGGTTAACTATTTATTGATAAGTTCGTTAATATCGTTAACCATTTCGTCAGGATCAAATCCGTGAACTTTAGCGCCTGCTTCTAAATTTTCGAAACGAGCTGCAGCACAACCAATACAACCTAATCCGTATTTAGCAAAAACTTCTAAACTTTCAGGATATTGTTGAACTATATCCATAATTCCCATTTCTTTTGTAACTTTCTTTTCCATAATTTGCTCCTTATATTGATGAAATTTTTATTAATTTTTTATCAAAAAAATTGACAAAACAAAAAATATCATTAAATAAATTGTACAACAAAAAGAGAGGTTTTGAAAGATGGGTTTTATTAAAAATTTATTTAACAATGAGTCAACAGTTATCGGCTTATGTGACTTAAGAAGAAAGCAAACAGAAAATATTGTTTATGAAACAAAAGCTTATGTCTTAAATCAATTATTTATGAATACTCCGGAAAATAATATTTTACTTCAAAGAGGTTTTTAGAACATACATCTCATATTCTTAATATACATATTCAATCCTAACGGACATCAAGCGGGAAAACAATGAAGGTTAACATTTAAACAGGTTATTAAAGGTTTTATCCCGCTTGTTTGTCTATTAGAAAACTTGAGATTTAGCCAATTTTGTTAAGCTTTGCTCCTGCATTTTTTACAACACCTGTTAATGGATTTTGAGGTGTTGTAACTGTTGTTGGAGCTGCCGGTTGAGGTGCTTCTTTAACAACATTTTTAAGCTGTTTAAGATTAGGTGCTTTTGCTTTAAAGTTTACTCCTACTGCTTTTACTGCCATAATAAATCTCCTATTTAACTACACACTAACTTTTTAAAAAAGTTGTGTTTATAATAGTGTTTTTTTCTGTGTTTGTCAAAAAACTGTAACATTTTTTAATAATAAGTGTATAAATTACAATTTTATATATATTGGATGATACGTAAGTTGGATTTTGTCAGGGCAAATTTCCTTGTATTTGTTTTCAAAATCTATTAAATCTGATTTTGTCCAATGTTTTGATTTAATTGAGTTTACCCCTGTTAATTTTAAGTGTTTCAGAACATCTTTAGCAGAATTAAATTCTAATGTAAGTTTTTCTTCTGTGATTTCTAAAGGGATAAATATATTTTTTAATTCTTGTAGTGAAAAATATTTTAAACCTACTTGTGTAATATTATTTATTTCTTTCAAATTATCTTCTCCAAATGTTGAAAATATAAGTTCTCCATTTGGGTTTAGTTGTTTTTTTAGTTTTTCTATAAATGGTTCTAAATTTTCTATCCATTGAAAAGTTGCATTTGATATTATTAAGTCGTATTTTTCTTTGAATTCAAATTCTTCTATATCTGATTGAATAAAATTTATTTTATCTGAAATTTTTCTTATATATGGTTCACATTCAAGAACAATATCTGATGCATTATATTGTATAAAATTATATTTATTGATTAATTTTTCGGTCAAAACTCCTGTTCCACAACCAAGTTCTAAAATTGATTTGGGATTGTTAAAAATCATAGAAATAAGTTTATCTGCCATTTTGTTTTGAATGACAGAATTATCTTTATATGTTTTTAGATTTTTTTTAAATCGTTCTCTAACTAGTGTTTTATCTATCATATGATTTCTGACCAGCTTTCATATTTGAAGAATGGACAATGTCCACTTTCTATAATCTCAGGATTTTTCCAATAATTCAACTGGTTTTTTGTTGGAATAATATTATCATTATTCGAAACAATAACTTTATCAAAAGAAATTATTTTCCCTTCAATCCCAATAAGATTAGCAAGTTCTGTTTTTTGAGATTCAAATTCTCTGTTTGAAAATTTATTAATTGGTAGGGTACAATCAAACATTCTTTCCATAAATTTTTGGCAAGATGTTTCATTGAATCCTCTAAGAGTTAGTTTATAAATTTTTTCAGGAATTCCATATTTATCATCGATAGGTTTTGGAGTACCGTTTATTGCAATATATTTATCAATTTCCCCAAAACAATCATAGAATAATGTTGATATCATAACTCCCATTGACCAACTTATAATATATTTTTTCTCATAATTATCTAAGTTAGGGAATTCTATATCCAAATCGTTATAATCATATAAGACTAGCAAATCAAAATTATCTCTTTTTAGGTGAGATATTATTAATTCGTCCATACCCCAGCCGTTGAAGAATATAATTAAGTTTTTATTGTTTTCTTGGAAAAATTTATATTTCATCTTTTATTAACTCAAATAATTTAATAACTTCTTTAAATTGAATATTTGCTGTTAATGACAATCTTAATCTTGATGTCCCAATAGGAACAGAAGGAGGTCTTATTGGTAGTATAAAATATCCTTCTTTTTTTAGCTTCTCTGCAATTTCTCCTGCCTTATCAGGTGTTTTTAATATTACAGGAATAATTTGTGATTCTGAAACTGTATTAATATTATAGTCGTTTAATAACTTATGTGTTCTTATTATTAATTCAGCCAAATCTTCCTTTTTTTTATGTATATAATCTTTTTTCTCTGTTAATAACCAGTTTGTCCACATAATATTAACAGGAGGAATTGATGTTGAGAATATAAAAGAACGAGCTTTGTTTGTTAAATATTCAATAATAGGTTTGCTTGATACAGCAAAAGCTCCGAATGATGCTAAAGCTTTACCAAATGTTGCGGTTATTATATCAACATCTTTATAATTAGATATTCCTGCACATTTATTATCTATTGCACAAAATGCGTGAGCTTCATCTATCATTAATAATGTGTTGTATTCTTTTTTTAGTTTGATTAATTTATCAATATTCGCAATATCACCATCCATCGAAAAAACGGATTCCGATATAATAATTGCTCTTTTAAATTTTGAACGATGTTTTTTTAATAATTCTTCTAAGTTTTTGTAATTAAGATGTTTGTATCTGTAAAAAGTTGCGCCTGATAATCTCATCCCGTCAATTATGCTGGCATGATTTAATTTGTCAGAAAAAATAACATCACCTTGACCTACAATAGAAGATATAACTCCTAAATTACATTGAAAACCTGTGTTAAAAATTAAGGCTGAATCTTTTTTAAATAGTTTAGCAATAGTGTTTTCTAATGTATTATAAACATTTGATGTCCCACTTAATAATCTTGCAGAAGCTGAGGAAAAAGCAAATTCTGAAGAGTTCATATATTTTTTACAGAATTCATTAACTAATGTTTTATCAGTACTAAGACCTAAATAATCATTAGATGAAAAATTAATCATCTTTTTCCCATTAATAAAAACAAATTCTCCTTCTTTTTTTTCAATAGGCGAAATTTGTCTAAACATATTATTAGATTTAAGTTCTTCTAATTCTTTTATAATATCTTCCATAGCTTTATTTTACTACAAATAAGAAGAAATTAATTATCAGGGAACCAATCAATGAGAGAACGAATTTCTCCAAATTCAAGTTTATGACTTTTAGCAAGTTTAGATTCTATTACATATGGTAAATCAAGATTTTCTTTTATGGGCTCAATTGTAATTTCTTTTCCATCATATACGTTGCTGAAATTCAAGCCTTCTTTAGTACATTCGGGGATTTTTACAGTTTTACTTCCATCATTTACTAAATATGCCAAACCAAATGTTCTGCATGTTATTCCTCTATATTTATATACAGAACATTTTTTATCAATTAAAAATGGACATTGATGGAAAAAATGAGTAAAGAGTCTGCTTTTTTTTAAATTATCCATGTTTTCTTTGATAATTTTTTGCGTTTCAACAGGTAATTTTCTAAATCCGGTCATTAAATACATCATCTCAAGTTGAGAAAATGGGTAATCTCCAACCTCACAACACCCCGCACATCCTTCTTTACAACATATATGTTTTGATTGTTCATCAAAGTATTTTTTTAATTTTTTATCGAATTCTTTTAAAAATTTTTCATACCTTTTTAACATATTTTAATTATATCGGAATTTTTTCTATTTTACAACGTAGATAACTCTTGTTTTTTTTCAGATCTCATGTACAACAATGTTATGCAATTTAGATTTTTGTTTTGACAAATTGCAGAATTGATAAGATAGCAGTTAGGAAGCTTTATATAACGTTATCTTTTATCGATTTTTTGTGTGATTTTTTAATTTATCAAAACCCGAGAAGGATGTGAAACTCTATTAAATGAGTAAAGTTTTTGAATTTAACTATAAGTATATAAAAGAAGTAGCTTCTGCTGGTAGTTGGCGCAGAGGTTATGAGTATTATCAAAAAGATATGATAATGAACTCAGAACCTGTTAAAAACTTTTATAAAGCAAAAGTAAAAGGAAATTATCAAGATGCTTATACTACGGATTTAATTTTTAAGAAGAATGCAGTTGAAGCACGTTGTAATTGTCCGTTAAAAGAAGAATGGTGTAAACATTCTGTTGCAGTTGCCTTAAAGGCAATAAATGAACATGCTTATGAGGATTGGTTAGATACAAAATATGGAATCGAACATGATTTCCCTGATGAAAATACTGATTTAATGGATATTCCTCAAGGAAGTTATATTTTTCATTTTAATCCTAAAAGAAAACAAAATTTCTTCTCAGTTCTTATTAGGGATAGAAAAACAGGTAAAATTATTCGTTCAATAGAAAATGTTCTTCGAGCTTTAATTGAAATTCAAAGAGAACAACCTAATTTTTCATTGAATGAATCACAAAAAGCAGAAGTTGCAATATTCCAAACAATATTTAAAATAGCTCGTCAAGATAAAAAAGCCGGTTGGTATGATATCCCAATTACAAAATTCCAACCGATGTTTCCATTATTAGCGCAAGTTGATGAGGTTTTGGATGAGAAAACAAAACAAAGAATAAAATTTGTAGATGAAGAATGGAAATTATCAATGGATGTTTCTTCTTCCCCAAATGGTAGTATAATGCTTGCTTTATATTGGAATAGACCAAATGATGATAATGTTTATCCGTTTGAAGAAGTAAAATATTTCTCTCGACAACTAAAATGGGGCAGATATAAAAATATTATATTCCCAATAAATGTAGCAATGAATGAGTTACCTCAAAATATTATTAAATCTACATTTACTGATTTAAAAGATTCTGAAGGCGGTAAATTTATATATGAGGAATTACCTCAAATCCAATCAGTAATAGATGTAACAGTATCTGAGCAAATAAGTAATTTGATGCTTGAGGAAAGACCACCATTAAATGTTGTAACATTAGGTATAGACTATGATCAATCATTAAAAGCTTCATTAGAATTTGATTATGATGGGGTAAGAGTTCCTTATTCAAAAAATAAAGACAAGTCACCTTATGTTACTATTACAACTAAAAAAGATGGTGAAGATTATGTTTATTGGTTGAAGAGAAATTATCAGCATGAACAGCTTGCTTATCAAATGTTGTTAGGTTGTAAATTTGTTCCAATGCAAACAAATAACTTAGCATTGGAAAAAGAAGTCGCAATCGATTTTTACAACTATTATATAAAGCAAGCGGGTGATGGTTGGAAGTTTGAAGAAAAAGATGATATGAATTTCTTTAAACTTATGGAAAATCCATTTAAAATGTGTGCAAAAATAGATTTTTGTGAAGATGCACCTGATGAATTTGAAGTTCAATTATATGGTCAAGTTGGTGATGAGATTATCAATTTTGATGATATATATGACACAATTCAGAGTGGAGAAAAGTATGCAAGAGTTAGAAGTTTAGGATTTGTTGAATATCCTGCGCAAAATATTTATCAGATGATGAAATCATTTAACTCTTTTGATGCGTATCGAAACAATGAAAATAAATATCGAGTAAAAACATATCGAGCAGGGTTAATTCAAGAACTTAAAAACCTTGATTTTGAATTAGTTTTGAGTGATGAGTTTAAAGTATTTTGGGAGCAAATTTCATCATTCTCAACAACTGAACATACCGAATTACCAAAAGAAATTAATGCAACCTTCCGTGATTATCAGATTAAAGGTTTCAGCTGGTTATGGTTTATGTATAAGTATGGCTTGAATGGTATTCTTGCGGATGATATGGGTTTAGGTAAAACATTACAGGCTCTTGCTTTACTTCAAAAGGCAAAAGAAGTAGACGGACCTGAACCAACATTAGTTATTGCTCCAACTACAGTTGTATTTAACTGGGAAGCAGAAATTCAAAAATTTACACCTGGTTTAAGTTGTTTAAAATTATCAGGTGTAGATAGAGCAAAATTATTTGATGAGATCCCTAATTATGATATTGTTATCACAAGTTATGCTTTAATAAGACGTGATATTGAGAAATTTAGAAAATATAATTTTAGATATATTATTCTTGATGAATCTCAAAATATTAAAAATGCTATTTCTCAAACAGCTCAAGCTGTTAAGACATTGAATTCAAAACATAGATTAGCATTATCAGGTACGCCAATTGAAAATAAACTTGAAGAATTATGGTCAGTATTTGACTTCTTGATGAACGGATTCTTGTTCTCAATGGCAGAATTCAACTCACGTTATGTTACTCCAATTATGGAACGACAAGACAAAACAGTTGAAAAACGTCTTAAACTTCAAATTTATCCATTTATCTTACGCCGTATGAAACGCGATGTTGCAAAAGATTTACCTGATAAAGTTGAAAATATGGCATACTGTGAATTAACTCCGGAACAAAGAGATTTCTATTTAGAAGTATTAGACAGTACGAAGGAAGAACTATTCAAGAGTATCGAAATGAATGGTTTAGAAAAGAGCAGAATGTCTATCTTCTCTGCATTATTGAGATTACGTCAAATCTGTTGTCACCCTAAACTTTATGACAAAGAACATGTTAAAGGTGTTATGCAATCAGGTAAATTTGAATACCTTAAAGGAATGCTTGAACAGATTGTTGATGAAGGTCATAGAGTCTTATTATTCAGCCAATTTGTTGATATGTTAGATATCATTAAAGGTTGGATGGATAGAGTTGGTATCGAATATGAATACTTAACAGGTAAGACAAAAGATAGACAAAAAGCAGTTGAAAACTTTAATAATAACCCAAATGTAAAAGTATTCTTAATCAGCTTAAAAGCTGGTGGTACAGGTTTGAACTTAACAGGTGCAGATTATGTTATTCACTATGATCCATGGTGGAACCCTGCAGTTGAAGATCAGGCAACTGATAGAGCTTATCGTATTGGTCAAACTAAGAAAGTATTTGTATACAGAATTATTACTAAGAATACAGTTGAAGAAAAAATCCAAAAACTTAAAACAAGGAAACGTGACCTTGTTGATAGCGTAATTTCTGTAGATAGAAATATTACTAAGTCCCTAACAATGGATGATATTCGAGATATCTTCTCAGTTGACTAGGGGTAAAAACCAATTTTTAAATTAAAAGTTAATATTTTTGAATATTAAGAAATATTACAAAATGGGCTGTAATCATGTCGTAGCCTTACTTTTTTGTTGACTTTTTAAATCAAATCCTTAAAACAAATACAGTCAAACTAGAGTTTTAACTAACACAAATGAAGGATTTGTTATGTATTTAATTAATTTTTTAAGAATTTTATCCGATTACTATAAACAAAAATGTAAGCGATTTTAACTAAAAGAGTGAGGTATAAGTATGTTATCAAATGGACATGGGTTTTATCCGAGATATGATTTACAAGCTCGAATTCAACATACAAAAATGGATCCTTGGTTTGGAGGTCTTCCAAGTGCAAGAATGAGTCGTGTTGAAACTCCTGAGACTGCTGATTTTCAATCAGTAATGTCAGGATTAGTAGAAAAATTTAATGATGACTTGAATGCACCTGATGGAATGTTAAAAGATGTTATGATGGGTAATGATGATGTTGATATCCACGATGTAATGACTGCAATGGCAAAAGCAGAAATTAATGTGAATGTTGCAACACAATTTACCGGTAAAATCATCCAAACATATGATAAAATTATGCAACTTCAAGTATAGTATAGTATAGTGACATAGTAGTGTGTATAAAACTAATAAAATTTGCGTTAGGGTGCTATCGATATGGATTTTAAACAGTTATTACAAAATAAAAATTTCTTAATAGGAGCGGCAGTTGTTGCAGTAGTTCTTGTTGCTTTGATAGTAACTGTTGCGATTGTATCCGGTTCTAATAGAGGAGCAGGAGGGAAAGTTGTTCAAGAAAAGGTAATAAAAGACCCTCTTGATTTATTAACAACAGACAATCTTGGAAAAGCTATAGAGATACAAGCATTATTAGCAAGAGAAGGTATTACTGCTAATAGAAAATTAGATGGTACAAAATCAACAATATTTTTAAAAGATTACACACAAACTCAACGTGATAGAGCATTATTAGCAATTGTAAAAAGTGGCTTAATGGATCAAAACGTTGGGTTAGAAATGTTTGATAAGGGTGATTTTACTTCTACAAAAGAAGATAAAAGAATCCGCTTAATTCGTGCAATAGATGGAGAGTTAGCAAGGTTAATAAGAAAAATACCTCCAATTCAAAATGCATCAGTTTTTGTTTCAATTCCGGAACAAACAATGTTTTCACAGGATCAAAAACCTGTTACAGCAACAGTTCAATTGGATATGCCATCAGGCGAAAAGTTAGATAATTTTAAAGTAAAAGCAATTACAAATTTACTAGTTGGTTCAGTATCAGGTCTTACTCCGGAAAATTTATCAATAACAGATACTAATGGTAATGTATATAACAATATTTTAGATGCAACATCTCAAGATGAAGAAAAACTTCATGAAAAAGATAAATATATGTTGCAAAAAGTTAATACGCAATTAGATAGATTAGTTGGTAAAGGTAATTATACAGCAACAGTAAGTACATTCTTGAAGCAATCTCCAACAGAGAAGTTTACAACTTGGTATGATCCAAATCAAAAAGCTTCAATTACTGAGCAAACATTCTCAGAAGGTTTAGGCGATCAAACAAGTGACAGAAATAAAAATACTAATGCTGTAAGTGTATATTTACCAAATGGTTTACCAGGTGGAGGCGGCGATTCAAGTCAAAACAGAAATTATTCAAGAACAGCAAAAGAAACACAATACGGAGTATCTAAAATTCAAACAAATGAATATATGAATCCAGGTGTTATAGAGGATATTTCAATTGCAGTTACAATGGATAAAGCAGCATTACCACCAGATATAACAATTGATGATTTAAAAGAATTAATTGCACATGCAGCAAGTCCAAAGGCAAGTCCTGAAAATGTATCAATTGCATTTAATGATTCAAATGATCCATATTTAGCATCAGATAATCCGGAAAAACTTCCAAAACCTGATGAAACAGGTAACCCTTGGTGGTTAGCAATCGCAATGGTAGCAGCAAGTTTATTCTTAGGGCACCGTGCTGTAACTCAAAGATTGAAGAAAATGAGAGAAAAACAAGAGTCTGAAATGGAAGTTCTACGTGAAAAGACTACAGAACAAGAATTACAACTAAGAGATGTAAGTCAAAAAGCAGAAGCTCTTGTTCAGCAACAGCAACAATTACAACAAGGTTTGATTGATCAGAGAGAACAAACAATGATTCAAATACAGCAAGCAAGAATGCCTGTAGATTATACACCATTAAAGAATGCTTTAGCTGAAATCAAAAATGATTTTGAGATTGCTGATGAAGATATGGCTGGAGAAAAAATTAAGAGTTGGATTGAACAAGGCTAATGTTATGATGAGAGGAATTAAAATAATTTCCTCTCATTAAAATTGATAAGGGAAAAGGTAATGGCGATAGAAGGGTTTGATTATAAAGAATTTGCAGAATTGATGTCATCTCAGGCTGGAGATTTGATACCAAAAGATTTTAATGACATGCAAAAAAATTATGTTGTTAAAACATTATCAAATTTTACTCTTTTAGCAGGTGAAGCAATATATAATGATGAAGCTTTAGGCTTTAATGCAGAGCAAGCTATATTTGTGACTCAGATTATTGCCGAGTGGGCTTTTCATAAATCAATAGATTTGGTTCATTCCGGAATTATGCCGGAGCATTGGGATGGCATAATGCAAAAAATTGCATTTACAATATTTGAAGTTGCTAAACAAGCAATAAAGAAGAATATTCCTCAAGATCAAATATTGCAGTTAATAGAACATCATGTAAATAAAAGTTATAAAGAAGCAATTGATAATTTAGAAAAACGTGGTGTTATTTCATCAGAAATTTCTCAAAAGGCAATGAGTCAATCAAATATTGATGATATGGCAGCTCAAGCCGCTCAAGCAGAAGCAGAACAAAAAGCTGCAATGGAAGTTATGCAAGATGGCTCTATGCAACCTGATAATATTGATGCATCACAGTTACCACAAGTTCAGGCAAGTGACTTACCTTCTTTATCAATGGATAAATCCGTCAAATTAATATCAATAGCTTTAGTGTTAAAAATACTTCCAAATGATAGAGTCGAAGCTATTCTAGAGAAATTTGCACCACAAGATGTTGAAACAATAAGAAATTATATGAAGGTTGAAAACTTAGAAGCCGGATTAGATTTAAATTATACGTTGAAATGCCTTGAAAATATAAAAGAATTTTTACCAAGACGCAAGTCTCCGAGTCAAGAATCAATTATACGACAGCTTAATAAAATATTTGATACATATCCAATGGAAAATGTTGAAAAATTATTTAAATCGGAGCGTCCATTTTTAAAACGTTTTATTTCAAAAGCTTATGAAGGAGATTATTATCCAATACCAGTACGAGTTGCTCAAATAGTTGTGGATTATGTAAAAGATAGTGTAGAATAAATTATATGATAATAAAAAAGAATAATTTTCAAAAAAAATTAGCAGCTCAAGAGGAACAGAAACGAATAGAAGAGGAAGCTGCAAAAAATAAAGCAGAGGAAACAGCTATTAATCCTACAAATGAGGATGAATATACTGATTCTGAAATTTTTGATATTGATAATATAGATTTTACTCAAAGAGATGAACGAAGAACCGGTAATAGAAGAAGAGGTTATCGTAGAATTGATGACAGAAATTTAATTTCAAGGGCTCAAGAGGAAGCTACTCAGATAAAAGAAGCTGCATATCAGGAAGGTTATAATTTAGGCTTAGAACAAGCAAAGAGTGATGTAGAAAAATTAAAAAATGCCTTAACAATTTTTATGGGGGCTGATAAAAGAGTTTTTGATGCAATAGCACCTGATATAATAGAAATAAGTTTAGAGATTGCGAAAAAAATTATAAAACATGAGGTTCAAACAGATCCTCAAATAGTTATAGACACCGTTATGGATATATTTAAAAATATTCCTAAAAATGAACCTAAAGTTGTTATAAAAGTTAATACTATTCAGTCTCAATATATAAAAGAAAATTTGCCTGAGAAATTAAATTTATTAGGCGTTGAGTCTAAAATAAGTATAATATCTGATGATTCGATATCAGAAGGTAGTTGTATTGTTCAAACAAATAATGGTATAGTAGATGCAAGCTTAGAAGCTCAGTTAGAAATAGTTCAAAATGCATTGAGGAGTGCTTAATGGCAGCAGAAGCAGAACATAAACCTATAAGTGAAATATTCCTTGCATTTTTTGTACTAACATTGATATTAATTTTGTTGGTAGAAATGCCAACTTGGGTTATAAATTTTTCAATAAGTTTGAATATTACATTGGGTATTGTTCTTTTAATGATATCATTGTATGTTCAAAAACCTCTTGAATTAGCCGCATTTCCTTCAATTATTTTGTTAGGAACAATGTTTCGTTTGGTTTTATCCATTGCATCTACTCGTCTTATTTTAGCAAAAGGTGAGGCAGGCGAAGTAATTCACGCATTTGGGACATTCGTAACGGGCGGAAATATGGTTGTTGGTGGTGTAATTTTCTTGATTATTACTGTCGTACAGTTCATGGTAATTACAAAAGGTGCGGAACGTATTGCTGAAGTATCAGCTAGATTTGCTTTAGATGCTATGCCCGGTAAACAGATGACAATTGATGCTGATTTTAACGCAGGTTTAATATCTCCTGAAGAGGCTGTAAAACGTCGTGAAGACCTACAAAGAGAGTCAAGTTTATTCGGTTCTATGGATGGTGCAATGAAATTCGTAAAAGGTGATACTATGGCAGGCATCATCATTGTTATTATTAACATTGTTGGCGGTTTATTAATTGGTTGTTTAATGAATCAGATGCCAGCTGCTGATGCTGTTTCTAAATATACAATTTTAACAATTGGTGACGGTTTAGCATCTCAGGTTCCATCATTACTAATGTCAATAGCAGCTGGTATTGTAATGACTCGTGCTTCTGCTGCTAGTGCATCATTAGGTGCTGATTTAACAGAACAGATTATGAATAAACCATATTCATTATTTTTCGCATCTGTGTTTTTATTCCTGATTGCAGTTACTTGTCCTGTGACGGGGTTACCATTTATTCCATTTTTATTATTTTCTATCGGACTTGCTGTTGCAGGATTTTCTGTTCTTATTAATGCCGATGTTCAATCACAATTGGGTCAATTAGAAAATGTTCGTCAAAATATGCAAGACTTGGTTAACCCTAATAAGATGTATGAACGTTTGGGTGTCGATGTATTGAGTTTGCAAGTTGGTGCGGGTTTACTTGTTATTGCAGATCCTGATCAAGAAGGTCAATTACTTGCTAAAATTGCAGCATTACGTCAACGTGTAACTGACGAGTTGGGTTATATTTTACCAAATATTCGTATTATGGATTCATCTGCGTTGGAAGCGAATGAATACATGATTTCTATTCGTGGAAATACCGTTGCAACTGGTTATGTATATCCAGGTAAGTATATGGTAATTGCAGATCAATGGGATGCCGTTAAAAAATCTGTTCCTGACGATGCAATTATTGCCGTTGATCCTACATATCAAACACAAGCATATTGGGTTAATTCAGAGGATGCTCAATCTGCAAGTAATGTTACTGCTGTTGATGCTACAGATGTTCTTGTTACTCACTTACAAGAATGTGTTCGTAAACATGTAGATGAAGTTATGACTAAAACAGATGTTCTTAAACTTATGGAACTTGTAAGATCTCAAGATCCTACTTTGGTTAACGATTTAGTTCCTGCAATTATTTCAACATCTGATTTAAGAAAAATATTTGTTAATTTAATTAGAGAAAAAGTTTCTATAAAAGATATTATATTTGTATTTGAACGGCTTTGTGATTATGCAAGATTCTCTAAAGAGCCTGATATTTTATCAGAACGTTTAAGAGCTGCATTAGGTCGTCAGATTTGTTTAACTAATGTTCAAGATGACAATGTATTGTACGCATTAACGTTATCTCCGGAATGGGAAAAAATACTTGATGATAGTTGTCAAAGAACAGAGCTTGGTACGATGTTCTTATTAAATCCAATGCAGGTTCAAGATTTGATTGAATCAACAGCTATGACATTAATGCGTGCGCATCAAAATATTGGTAAACAACCTGTAATTTTATGCTCTCCAAGAATTAGATTGCCATTATTCCAATTATTAGAACGTCATATTCCAACAATAGTTGTAATTTCTTATTC
Organism: Candidatus Gastranaerophilales bacterium; assembly: GCA_944326645.1. Lineage (GTDB taxonomy): Bacteria > Cyanobacteriota > Vampirovibrionia > Gastranaerophilales > Gastranaerophilaceae > UMGS1585. Next base: position 1,384 of record CALVEW010000015.1, on the reverse strand, counting down.
AGAATTAATTACAGATATAAAAGTTGAGGCAGTTGATACAATTGGTGAAGGTGCGGCATAATAAATGCTAAAAAAAATTATATTATTAATGATAAAAATTTATCAAAAAATATCCTCATTAACTCCATCAAGGTGTAGATTTTATCCTACTTGTTCAGAGTATATGAAACAAGCGATAATCAAATATGGGATAATAAAAGGCGGTTGGTTAGGGATAAAACGTATATGTCGTTGTCATCCATTAAATGAAGGCGGATATGATCCGGTTCCTTAGTTGGCAAAAAAATAATTTAGATGTTTTATATTCATTATGAAACTTTCATTACTAAGAAAAATATACCCATATATCAACCATGCAAATAAAAATATTAAATGGAGGTCTCTAACTAATGAAGAATTAGATAGGGCAATGAAAGATCCGCAAATGATAGCTAATTGTTATGATGAAGCGACTCGTTATGCTCTTTTAGCATCTAAAAAAGGACGAGATTTTATCCGAAAAAGAATAAAAATAGAGAAAGATGGATGTTTAGATCCGGCATATAAGACTAAATTAAATATAAATGGAAAAGAAGAAGTTTATCGAGCAACAAAATTAGATTATTATTCGTCGTCAAGGGATTTGTATTGTGATTACTCTCTTGATGAACATGGTTTAAGGTCCTTTAATTATGAAAATTCAAGGGTTGGATTAGGAGTTAGTATTGCTATAAAAAAAATGGTGGCTAAACATCCATTTATGAAACCATTTTTGTCAAGAATGTATATGTTTCCGATTATAAAAAATAGAAATTGTGAATATAATAAACCTTCAAATGCTTTTAAGTGGTTTACGGGTAAAACACCCATATCTTATGGTGAGGATATGACTAGTTTTTCATTAAAGAAACATAAGGATAATGTTTTAGATTTATTAAATGATTTAGGAAGAAGAAATACAAAAGATTATAGCTTTGTTGCTGTTACAGGTAGTAAAGAAATTAAAGATATATCTTCCTGGCATACATTACCTATTGTAAATGTTAATCTTAAAAATAGGCAAGTGACCGTATTAAATAAAAGAACCCATGAAAAAATAGATGTCGGGTTTGATGATTTTGTAAATAAATTCAAAGCGATAGTTGGAATTAAATGGAATTAATTTATATATTTTAAAAGGATCGTTTATATGTTATTATGTGTATATTAGAAGGGGAGAGTTACTATTCTTAGTATATATGAATAAAAGGTTTAAAAATGATATCAATAATTATACCTGTTTTTAATGTAGAGAAATATTTAAGAGAGTGTTTAGATAGTTTGTTAAACCAAACATATCAAGATTTTGAAGTTATATGTGTTGATGATGGTTCAACAGATGAATCTTATAAGATATTAGAAGAAT
>CALVEW010000014.1 GCA_944326645.1 Candidatus Gastranaerophilales bacterium | reverse complement strand
TGAGAGCTTCTGAAGTTCTCAAGTCCTTGGAATTTATTATTTATTCCTACCAACTATCCAGTCTCCTTATTTTCTACACATTTATATCATGATAAAAACATGAACAAAAAATAATTTGCTAGTTTTTTGTAAAAAATTTTACAAGTTGTATAATAATTTTATGGAAAGAAAATTTAAAATACATTCTAAATATAAGCCCGCAGGAGATCAACCTAAAGCTATTGAACAATTAGTAAAAGGGGTTCAAAACGGCTATGACTCTCAAACACTTTTAGGGATTACAGGGTCAGGAAAAACTTTTACTATTGCTAATGTTATTGAAAAAATTCAAAAACCAACATTAGTAATTGCGCATAATAAAACCTTAGCTGCTCAATTATATAGTGAGTTAAAAGAACTTTTTCCCGAAAATGCTGTTGAATACTTTATAAGTTATTATGATTATTATCAACCGGAAGCATATATTCCAAGAACTGATACTTATATAGAAAAATCAGCAAGTATAAATGATGAAATAGATAAACTCAGACATAATACAACTAGAAGCTTATATGAAAGAAACGATGTTATTGTTGTTGCATCTGTTAGCTGTATATATGGTTTAGGACTACCTGAAAATTATTTCAAAGGCTCTGTTGAAATTAATTTAGGAGATGAAATAGATAGAGACGATTTAATTAAACATTTAGTAAGTGTTCAATATTCAAGAAACGATGTAGCGCTAGATAGAGCAATGTTTAGAGTTCGTGGTGATGTAGTTGAAATCATGCCAGCATACGAAAAAATTATTACAAGAGTTTGCTTCTTTGGAGATGAAGTAGAAAAAATAGTAAGAATCGACCCAGTATCAGGCGAAATACTTGAAACTCCTGATAAAGTTGTAATATATCCTGCAGTTCATTACCTTTCTGACGATGATAATGTAGATGAAACAATTGCGATAATAAGACAGGAGTTAAAAAATAGAGTTGCAGAGTTAGAAAACGAAAATAAAATCTTAGAATCTCAAAGATTACAACAAAGAGTTAAATATGATATCGAAATGATAAAAGAAATGGGGTATTGTTCAGGGATTGAAAATTATTCAAGAATAATAGAACGCCGCCCTGAAGGAACTCCGCCTGCAACATTATTAGATTATTTTCAAGGTGATTTTTTAACTGTAATAGATGAATCTCATGTTACTATTCCACAATTAAGAGGAATGTATCATGGAGATAGAGCAAGGAAAAATATTCTTGTAGATTATGGTTTTAGACTACCTTGCGCAAAAGATAACAGACCATTAAAAGATGAAGAATTTTTTGAAAGAGTTCATCAAAAAATATATATATCCGCAACTCCTGCAGAATTTGAGACATCAACTTCACAACAATTAGTTGAACAGATTATCAGACCTACAGGACTTGTTGACCCAAAAATTAGTGTAAGACCTATTGATACTCAAATAAACGATTTAATAACAGAAATAAATAAGCGAGTTGAAAGACATGAGAGGGTTTTAATCACAACATTAACAAAGAAAATGGCAGAAGAACTTTGCGATTATTTCTTACAACAAGATATAAAAGTAAGATACTTACATAGTGATATAAAATCAATTGAGCGTGTTGAAATCTTAAGAGATTTAAGACTAGGCGAATTTGATGTATTAATCGGTGTAAACCTTTTAAGAGAAGGATTAGACATACCTGAAGTTTCTCTAGTTGCAATAATGGATGCTGATAAAGAAGGATTTTTACGTTCTGATACAAGTTTGATTCAAACAATTGGTCGTGCTGCCCGTAATGCTTGTGGTGAAGTTATAATGTATGCTGATAAAATTACAGGCTCTATGCAAAGAGCAATCGATGAAACCAATAGACGTCGAGAAGTTCAAATTGCATATAATGAAAAATATGGAATTATACCTAAAACAATTAAGAAACCTATTGAAAACAATTTATTATCTCTAGTTGCAAGTTATAGAGACTTAGAAGATATTATTGCAGAAGAAATGGTTGATTTGAATATTGAGAAGAAAGATTTACCAAAATTAATTGATAAACTAGAAAAAGATATGCATAAAGCTGCAAAAATTCTAGACTTTGACCGAGCTGCTGAAATTCGAGACCAACTAAAAAAATTGCGTGAAATGCTAAAAACAAAATAAGAATAAATATATTTCTATTTTTTCCTGTTTTTATTAATAAAAAATTGACGCATATCTTCTGATATTCCCACATGCTGAATCATCATATTATAACGTTTTACATTTGCGATATTATCGGTTTCATCTAATAAATTTCTACTTGGCTTAGTTGGTTGATTATCTTCATATTTTTCATAATCATCCTGATTATCAATTTTACTTATAATCATATCAATATCAGAATCTGTCATTACAGAAAATTGTTGACCTATAGCTCTAACTTCAGTTGCTGCAGGTAGTTTGTATAACCATTGAACAGAATATTTATCATTATCAGACAATGATACAACACCATATTTATGAGGCGTATACATAATATCAGTATCATATGGACTATGTCCCAAACCAATAGAATGACCTATTTCATGAAGAATTGTATGATACACTTCTTCATTAGAATTATATTTTTCATGAATCAATCCATCTGTTAATCCGATTGAAACTTCTGCTCCATATAACCTTTTATAATTATCATAGTTATAAGTACAATGCCCTAAAGCACTTCTATCAACTCTTTTCCAATCAACATTTATCTGAGATTCAAGCAAAGTATTTACAAGATTGAATTGAACCAAACCTTCACTTGCATTTTCCCATTCTTCAAGAGCCTCAACTACCATTTTTCTGTATACTAAATCTTCACCTTGTTTTGAATAAAAATTCATAGGTGCTATATATACATTTACAGGCATTCTATGCCACTTTAAAAGATACCCGTTTTTTACACTTTCGTTAAGATAGGTTTTGTTTTTCATAATATTTATTGTATAATAAAAAATACTCAGGAGGTAATTTATTATGAATATGATGCAAATGATGCAACAAGCACAAAATATACAAAAAAGATTAAAAAGTGTACAAGAAGAATTAGCATCTGCTGAAATTAATGGGGAAGCAGCAGGAGGAGCAGTAAAAGTTACTTGTGATGGACAAGGTAAATTTAAATCAATTAAATTATCTAAAGAATTACTAAATCCTGAAAATCCTGAATCTGTAGATGACGATACATTAGAAACTTTAGAAGATTTAATTACAACTGCAATTTTACAAACAAGCGAAAAAGCTTCTAAAGAAATGGAAACAAAATTAAAAGCTGTAACTGGTGGTATTAGTATTCCAGGGCTTTGCTAATGATATATCCTAAAGCAATAGCAGCTTTAATAGAACAATTTCAAAAGCTTCCGTCAATTGGACCTAAATCAGCTCAAAGAATGGCTTTTCATATATTAAAAATGCCAATGAGCGAAGTCCAAAAATTTGCGGAAGCTCTTGTGTTAGCAAAAGAACAAACTAAAGCTTGTGAAATATGTTTCAATCTATCTACATCAAGTCCTTGTGAAATTTGTTCTTCTTCAAGCAGAAATAAATCTGTTATATGTGTCGTTGCAGAAACTAAAGATTTAATTGCGATTGAAAAAACAAATGAATATAATGGACTATATCACGTTTTACAAGGCTTAATTTCACCAATGGATGGAATTGGCGCTGATGATATTAGAATTAAAGAGCTTTTAACAAGATTAACAGATGATAGAGTTCAAGAAGTTATACTCGCACTATCACCATCGGTAGAAGGAGAAGCTACAAGTTTATACCTGACTAAACTTATTAAGCCTTTTGGTATTAAAATATCGAGAATTGCTTTTGGTTTACCTGTAGGTGCAGATTTAGAATATGCCGATGAGGTTACCCTTGCTAAGGCAATTGAAGGAAGAAGAGAGTTATAGTTTAATTATAGTAATATGTCTGAAAATATTTTAGAAATAAAAAATTTAAATGTTACTTATACTTCATCAAACCTTGGACAAAAAACAAGTATAAAAGCTGTTGATAATTTTTCTTTATCTATAAATAAAGGTGAAATTCTTGCAATTGCAGGAGAATCAGGTTGTGGAAAATCAACTCTGTCAAAAGCAATTATTAAACTTGTAAAACCTGAGTCTGGAGAAATTTTTTATAATAACGATAATATTCTTAAACTAAATAAAACTCAAACTAAACAATTTACACCAAAAGTTCAAATGATTTTTCAAAACCCTTATGCTAGTTTAAATCCAAAAATGAAAATTAAAGATATTCTTGCAGAACCCTTGATTATTAATACAAGCTTAAAAAACGATGAAATAAATAAAAGAGTATTAGAAAAAATAACACAAGTAGGTCTTTCTGAATACCACTTATCTCTTTATCCTCACGAATTTTCAGGAGGACAAAGACAAAGAATTGCAATAGCTAGAGCTTTAATGCTTAATCCTGAATTTATTATTGCTGATGAACCTGTTAGTGCTTTAGATGCTAGTATTCAAGCTCAAATTATTAACCTTATAAAAGAATTAAAAAATAAGTACAATATTACAATATTATTTATTTCTCACGATTTAAATGTAATCCGTTATATTGCAGACAGAGTTGGGATTATGTATTTAGGTGAATTAGTAGAAGTAGGAACAAAAGATGAAATCTTTAATAATCCACAACACCCTTACACAAAATTATTATTAAATTCCATTCCTAATATTCACAAAACACCTAAAAAAGTTGATTTATCTGAAATTACTTTTGAAAATACAAAATATTGTAAATTTTATGAAAGATGCAAATATAAAACTCAAAAATGTCAAGAAAATAAACCGGAATATCAAATTATAACTAAAACTCACAAAGTTTTATGCAAAGATTATAATTCATAACTTTCGCTTTTATTTAAAATCCTATTATCTCTCCAATAACTATTATATGTTCTTGCATCCCTAATAATTTTCAACCAAGTATTATAATTTTGTTTAAACCTATTTTTATTCTTATCTATATACTGAATAGTCATTAAACCTTCAGCAGCCTTTGTAGTTCTGAAAATTTCAGATTGAGCAGATATTTTATTATAAGTATTTGTTGATCTTACGGCTACAGCATCATAATCAGTATACCTAAGATACTGATATCTGCCTGTTGGATTTTGTCTATGTAACTGAGCTGTTAACATATCTGATAATTGCCCTGCCGTATATGTATAATCTTTGTATGAATGTACAATTACCGATTGAGTCCAATTACTATAGCTTTCACCATTTGGAACATATTGTAATATTGCTTCTGTACCTATATTACGATAAAAAGCAACATTCCATTTTGTATTCTTAGGAAAATCTATGATAATTGTTTCATATGCAATCGCAGCAAGTGATATAAAAAAAGATAATATTATACTAAATAAAAGGACTTTTTTCATTTGCAATCTCCACATCAATTCCTAAAACTTCTTTAAATCTTTTAAGAACCAATATTTCACTTTCAAAGTGACCTATGTCAAAAACAACTTTATTTGTTTCAACTGCTGTGTGATATTTTAAATCACCTGTCACAAAGGCATCAGCATCAGTACATTCAATAAAATCAGCACCAGATCCGGCACAAAAAGCAATTTTTTTTATATTTTCAACTGAATTATTATTAATTAACCTTACATTATTTGATATTTGCTCTAACTTTTTTCTAAAATCGTTTACACTAATATCTGTCTGAATTCTTCTTACAAAATCATCTATAACTTCAAAATCTTGATAACCTAATTCTTGTATAAGAGTTTCTGTTGTTCCTCCTTTAGCCTTATCCATTGGAGTATGAGAGGCATAAATATTAATATCTTTATATTTTAATGGTACAGAAAACATTGGATGATGTGATACTATCATATCGCATCCTCTCTGTTTTGCTTGATTTACAACATCATCAGTAATAGTTAATGCTAACATTACTTTTTTTACTTCCGAATCCTTAGTATCAACAACCCAACCAGAACAATCCCAATCTTCTTGAGTTTCTAATGGTGCAATTTTTTCTATCTTTGATACTAATTCATACTTATTCAAAAATTTTCTCCAAAATTTTATGTGCGATATTTAGTTTTGAATCTTTTTCTATATGTTCAATATTTAAATTATTATCTAATATATAAACTTCATTTTCATCACTTGAAAAGCCGATATCTTTTCTTGAAATATCATTCGCAACTAAATAATCACAACCTTTATTTTTAATTTTGATTTTTGCATTTTCTAGTAAATTTTCACTCTCTGCGCAAAAACCAACAATTTTTGTTGCATTTTTTTCAGCCGAAATTTTCTTTAATATATCAGGATTTTTTACTAATTGAATTGTTATTTCATCATCAGAAGTTTTTTTCATCTTCTGTTCACTATAATCTTTTACTCTATAATCTGCAACAGCTGCTGCCATAATTATACAATCTACATTGTTATTATATTTTATTACTTCTTTTTCCATATCTATTGCAGATTGAACTTTTACAACATTATAAGGTTTTTCAATATTAAACGTTGAAACCAAAGTAACATCTGCTCCCATTTGATATGCAACATCAGCTAGGGCAACTCCCATCTTTCCTGATGAAAAATTTGATATATATCTAACAGGATCAAGCTTTTCAACTGTTCCTCCTGCGGTAATAACGATTTTTTTATCTTGTAACTTTTTATTATTATTTAAAACTTCAACAGTTTTATCAAATATAATCTCGAGCTTACATAATCTTCCAACCCCTTCTGTTCCGCAAGCTAAAAAACCACATTCAGGATTACATACATAATAATTATTATCCACTAATTTCTGCAAGTTTTCTTGAACAAATTTATTGTTCCACATATTTGTATTCATTGCAGGTGCTACAATTATTGGCTTATTAAACGCACAAACTGTTGAAGTTAAAAGATTATCACATAATCCATTTGCAATTTTTGAAATTGTATTCGCAGTTGCAGGAGCTAAAACCAATATATCAGCTTCATCACACAATGAAATATGTTCAGGTTTATACTCTTTTATATCAAAATTTTCAACAAATACTTCATTTTGAGATAAAGATTCAAGCGTAAGCTTTGTAACTAAATGTAGTGCATTAGGGCTCATCATCACTCTAACATTTGCGCCTGCTCTTTTATACATTCTTATAAGCTCGCAAATTTTATAAGCAGCAATTCCTGCAGATATACCGACTAAAATATTTTTACCCTTTAACACTTTATACTCCAATTATTTCTATAATTTTGTTTACTGCATTTTCGACAGTATCATTTACGACTATATAATCATATTTTTTTGAGTTTTCCATTTCTAATTTCACAAAATTAAGACGTTTTTGAATTGCTTCCTCTGTCTCTGTTTGACGACCTCTTAATCTTGCCTCTAATTCTTCAATAGACGGTGGTGCAATAAATATTAAAACAGCCTCAGGCATTTTTTCTTTAACTTGTAATGCACCTTGTGTTTCTATTTCTAATAAAACATTCTGATTATTTTTTAAACACTTTTCTATATATGACTTTCTTGTACCATAAAAATTTTCAGAAAACTCTGCCCACTCAAGAAAATCATCGTTTGCAATACTTTCTTTAAACTCTTCTTTAGACAAAAAGAAATAATTTACTCCGTGTTCTTCTCCCGGGCGCGGATTTCTTGTTGTACAAGAGACAGACAAATTAATATTTGAACACTTTTCTAAAAGGGATTTTATAACTGTACCCTTACCGACTCCAGATGAACCTGATATAACTAATAATTTTGTTTTACTATTCGTACTCATTTGTTTGAATTTTAGCTAAAACTCGGAGTTTTTTCAAGTGCATCTTGTTTTTGCTTGTTTAATCGTTCTATTGTTTTTGCAGTAATAAAAGGTAAATCCATTTTATCTGTAAATATTTCTATATAACAAAGCTTATTTTGATACTCAGCTAATTTTAATGCTGTATCAAATTCTTTATCAGTACTAGCTTGTGCTGTCCAAACATCACCTGCAAACAACTCAGGAAGTTTTGAATAGTTCCAATCTGAAATATTATTAAACTCGTCTTCAGGATCATTTGATAAAATTCTTTCAATTGTATACCCTGAATTGTTTAAAACAATCACTATAGGTTTTACACCTTGTCTCATCATATTACCAATTTCAGTAGCTGTTAACTGATGAGAACCTTCGCCTGTAAATAATACAACTCTTCTTGTTTTATCAGCTAAACAACCACCTAATGTTGCAGGTGTTGCCCATCCAATAGAACCCCATAGTGTTTGAGTATTTGCGATTATATTTGAAGGTAATTTCATGCCGGAAAAACCATGCATTATTATACCTGTTTCTATGAATAACAAATCATTTGGTTTAAAAAATTCTTGTAATCTTGGATATATATATTCTGATGTTAATTTTTCACCTTTTAACTCAGATTTTTGATAACCAACATCAGATACATAAATTTCATTATCTCTAGAATTTACAAGTTCTACTAATCCTCTTAAAACATCTTCCATCATAATATTGTCATATTTTTTGTTTTTAATGATAGAGTATGTTCCATAGATTGCAATATGGTCATCTGGTTTGTATGGTAATGAAAAACCAAAAGTATTCAAATCACTATAAATTGGTCCAACAGAAATTGCACAATCTGTTTCGGTTAAATATTTGCAAGCTGTGTCATTACCGAAAGCACTTATATATGTACCTAAATAATTCTTTTTATCAAAATCAATAATCCCCGTTCCCATTAAGAAATTACTTGTTGGAATATTAGATTCTTCTGCAAAATTTCTATATAATTCTTCGCATTGATATCTTTTTATCAATGTATCCCCAATTATTACAGGAGATTTTGCAGAATTAATCATATCTGAAGCTACATTTAAGAATTCTTTTAAATTAGATTCATCACTTTTAATTTCACTAAGAGATACTTCAGCATCAATATTCATCAATGCAATATCCATTGGTATTGCTAGATAAACAGGTCTTTTTGTTCTTCTAAACACATCAATAATTCTATCAATCTCTTGTTTAGCATTATCTTTTGTCAAATAAGCTGTTGTTTCAACAACAGATTCAAATGCTTTTTGGAACGCATAATAATTTGGATTTTGAAAATTATGATGTAACAAAACATTATTTTCAATATGATTAGTTGCAGGAACACCAACAATATGAATTACAGGAATATTTTCAGCAAAACTTCCTGCAATAGCATTCATAGCACTTAACTCTCCTACCCCATATGTCGTTACAACAGCACCATAGCCTTTTACTCTAGCATATCCATCTGCTGCATAACCTGCATTCAACTCATTAGTACATCCAATCCAAGCTGCATCTTCATTGTCCTGAATTGCATACAAGATATCAAAATTATAATCGCCTGGTAGCCCAAAATATTCAGTTACCCCAAGCTTTACTAATACTTCAATTAAATAATCTGCGACTTTCATATTTTCATATTAACACAACGGTAATATGCATTTATATTATCTTAATATCTTATTATAATTCTTTAATATTTTTGATAGAATATAAGAATGGATAAATTAATTGAGAATTTAAAAGAACTAGGTTTTAATACATACGAATCTAAGGTTTATGTAGCATTATTAAAAAAACATCCTGCAACAGGATATGAGATAAGTAAAATTGCTAATATCCCTCAAGCTAGAACTTATGATACGTTAAAAAACTTATTAGAAAAAAAAGTTATAATCTCAACAAGCAATAAACCTGCGGAATATTCACCAATTAATCCCAAAGAAATAACCAAGCAATTTAAAAGAAGAATGCTTTCAACTATTGAATATTTAGATAATCATCTACCGGAAGTTAAAGAAGATTATAACGAACCTATTTTAAATTTAAAAGGTGAAATAAATATTCAAAAAAAAGCAATTGAAATAATTCGTTCAGCTAAAGAAGAAATTTATTTAGAAGTTTGGCCACAAGATTTTCCGGTTATTGAAGAAGAACTTTTTAAAGCCTATGATAGAAATGTTGAAATAAGAATTGTTAGCTATGGTAACTTAAAACCAAATTTTGGATTAATTTATGAACATCCTTTCTCAAAAAGTATTGAAAATACTTTAGATGGAAGAATGGTTATTTTATGCGTAGATAACAAAGAAGCCTTAATGGGTAGGATTCATTCTAGTAAAGCAGATGCAACAAATGTAATGTGGACACAAAATAAAGACATTATATTCTTAATTAAAGAATTAATCGTTCATGACATGTATTTATTAGACATACAAAGTAATCTACTAGAAGAATTAAGATATACTTATGGTAAAGGATTTAAACGTTTACACGACAAAATTCTTGGTGTTAATAATCCTTATAATATACATTCTTTTACATCTAAATAAATTGCTTAATTATTAAAGGTATTAATTCATCAATAAATGAAACAAAAAATGCTATAAACATAATTGTAGCAAATACTTTTTGCATATCAGAAAATAAAAATTCTTTTTTATTTTCTCTATACTCATCAATAGCACTATGTTCCATCGTATATGGCTGTACCGGTAATTGCTTTTCGATTTCTTCTATAACCTTTGCAAATTTAATTTTTATAAGAAGATTATAAGAATCCATATTCATCCACCATAAAATACAAACACCTATACCTACAATTGAAAAAATAAATGGTAAAGATATGGAATATACAAAAGCAACATTTTTAGTTAAATTCACAAGTAATAATAAGACAATTACAAGAATCATATAAAAACGATTTACACTAAAGCTTCTCTTTATAAACGCATCTTTTTGCTCAGTATAAAGCTTATATTGTTGCATTATTAAATTTAATTTTTCTGATTCATACATAATCAAATTATCCTTCTATATGGTTTTCACGTCTTTGATAAACTTCATTCATTAAATCATCAAACTCTTTTTCATCAAGAGTTTCTCTTTCTAATAAAGCTTTAGAAATAAACTCTAACATATCACGATTTTGAGACAATAAATCTTTTGCAATTTGATATCTTTCATCAACAATACGTTTAATTTCTTTATCTATTTCCGCAGCGATTTCTTCAGAGAAATTTCTGGTATGACCAAAATCACGTCCCATAAATACATGTTCTTCTGATTTTCCATAAGTAAGATTACCCATTTTTTCACTCATACCATAAGATGTAACCATTTTTCTGGCAATATCAGATACTTTTTCTAAATCATTAGAAGCACCTGTTGTAACAGATTCTCCACCATAAATTATTTCTTCTGCAACACGACCACCAAGAGTCATTGTTATTCGGTCTAACAATTGTGATTTTTTCATTGTCAGATAATCTTTTTCAGGCAATGTTAATGTTATACCTAAAGCCATACCACGTGGAATAATAGAAACTTTATGTAATGGATCACAGTTTTCAAGAAGTTTAGCTAAAAGAGCATGCCCAACTTCATGATATGCTGTATTAGTTTTTTCTTCTTCTGATATAATTCTACTTTTCTTTTCAGGACCAGCCATAACTTTATCAATAGCTTCTTCTAAATCCGGCATATTAATTTCTGTTTTATCATGTCTTGCCGCAAGAAGAGCTGCTTCATTTAATAAATTTTGTAAATCAGCACCTGTAAATCCAGGCGTTCTCTTTGCTAAAACTTTTAAATCTACTTCACTTGCCAAAGGTTTATTTTCAGCATGAACATTAAGAATTTGTTCACGTCCTAATACATCAGGTTTATTAATAACAATTTGTCTATCAAAACGTCCGGGTCTTAATAAAGCATTATCTAAAATATCAGGTCTATTAGTTGCAGCAATCACTATAATATTTGTATTCTTATCAAATCCATCCATTTCTACTAAAAGTTGATTAAGAGTTTGTTCTCTTTCATCATGACCACCACCAAGACCGGCACCACGTTGACGTCCAACAGCATCAATTTCATCAATAAATATAATACAAGGTTGATGTTTTTTTGCTTGTTCAAATAAATCTCTTACACGGCTTGCACCAACCCCTACAAACATCTCAACAAAATCAGAACCACTAATAGAGAAGAAAGGAACTCCGGCTTCGCCTGCTACAGCTTTTGCCATAAGAGTTTTACCTGTACCTGGAGCACCAACCAATAAAACACCTTTAGGAATTTTTGCTCCAAGTTTCATATATTTTTCACCATGTTTTAAGAAATCAACAATTTCTTCAAGCTCTTTCTTTTCTTCATCAATACCTGCAACATCATTGAAAGTTGTTTTTACTTTACTATCTAAAAGCATTTTAGCTTTACTTTTACCGAAAGACATGGCTTGAGATCCACCAGCTTGAATACTTTTTGCCATTACAACTAAAAATATAATAAACAACAATGGTAAGATTAAAGAACCAAAAATATTAATTAACTGAGATGACTCACTAGGCTTTTTAACACTTATATCTACATTTGCATTTTCTAACTTTTTCATAATATCAGAAGAGTGTGGTAATAATACATGATATTGAAGAGTCGGAGTAATTTTTGTTGCCCCATATAAAGGATTAACATTTTGTTGTTTAACTTCTTTCTCTTGTTTTATAGGAAGTGCCATCAAAGAATCTTTGTCCATTTGAACACTTTTAATTTCATGATTTTCAAGTTTTTGCACAAATTCTGTATAAGTTAATTCTTTAGTATTTGTAGTTGGACCTGTAAACAACATTGATATAAACGCTAAAACCATAACACCTAATATAACGTACATACCAACGGATTGACTTTTATTCATAAGCACTCCTAATAAAATTAATTACTAAATTAGTATATCAAAAAAATATAAATAGTAATAGTCTTATCAGTTAATTAATATTTTTTAAAAAAGGTACTTTACAAAAAAAAATCACCATGTATTATAATAAATGTAGTCACTAATTGATTACGACCTCGTGGGGGTTTAGCTCAGCTGGTAGAGCACCTGCTTTGCACGCAGGGGGTCAGGAGTTCGAATCTCCTAACCTCCACCATTTAAAGATAAGAGCCGAAAGGCTCTTTTTTAGTATAAAAAGTCCGAATATTTTTTACTAGGGAGTAATTATAATGAATGTAATTTCTAATTTTTCATTTAAAGGTAAAATAAAAACTAAAACACAAAAACCACAAAACAAAACTCCTCAAACTAGTATAAAAATTAAATCACAAAAAGAATATGAAAAACTTTTAGAATTTAAAAAAATATATGAAGATATGAAGCAGACTTACGAAAGTGATAATTACAAAGAAATAATGGCTCAACGGGCAAAGTATCTTGTATTTACAGATAAATACATTATGAATAAAAGCAATAAATTAAAAGATGAACATTTTGATATTTAATATTTTACTTTGCAATGCTATTTATTATTTAATAATAAGCTCTTTTAAACTACAAGTTATGTAAATATTTTCATTTTATGTATAATTAATTTAAAAGGAGATATTATGAATATTTACGAAGAACTACAGGCTAGAGGATTAATCGCTCAAATTACGAATGAAGACGAAGTTAAAAACTTAATTAATAGTGGGAAAGCTAAATTTTATATTGGATTTGATCCTACTGCTGATTCTTTACATGTAGGTCATTTTATGGCTCTTTGCTTAATGAAAAGATTGCAAATGGCTAATAATACTCCTGTTGTTCTAATTGGTGGTGGAACCGGACATATCGGAGATCCTTCAGGAAGAACAGATATGCGCTCTATGATGACAAAAGAAACTATTGATCATAATTGCGAATGCTTCAAAAAACAAATGGAAAAATTTATTGAATTTGGCGAAGGCAAAGCAATTATGGTTAATAATGCTGATTGGTTATTGAATCTTAATTATATTGAACTATTAAGAGATGTTGGAGCATGCTTCTCTGTTAATAATATGCTTAGAGCAGAATGTTATAAACAAAGAATGGAAAAAGGTTTAAGCTTTTTAGAATTTAATTATATGATTATGCAAGCTTATGATTTTTATTATTTAAATACTCATTATGATTGTAACTTACAATTTGGTGGAGATGATCAATGGTCAAATATGCTTGCAGGTAGCGACCTTATTAGAAAGAAAACGGGTCGCGATGCTCATTCTATGACTATTACTTTATTGATGAATTCTCAAGGTAAAAAGATGGGTAAAACAGCATCGGGAGCTGTTTGGTTAGACAAAAATAAAACTTCTGTTTATGATTTCTATCAATATTGGAGAAATGTAGAAGATGCTGATGTTATAAAATGTCTTAAATTATTAACATTCCTTCCTCTTGAACAAATCGAAGAAATGGCAAAATGGGAAGGCGCTGATTTAAATAAAGCAAAAGAAATTTTAGCATTTGAACTTACTAAAATGATTCATGGTGAAGAAGAAGCAATAATTGCACAAAATTCTGCCAGAGCTTTATTTGTTTCAGGTGGAGATGATTCAAACATGCCATCAACACAAATCATAATTGATGGTGATGATATTTTATTTACAGATGTTTTAGTTCAATGTGGACTATGCGCAAGTAAAGGTGAAGCTAAAAGATTAATACAACAAAATGGGGTTAGTATTAATGAAAATAAAGTCCCTGGAATTGATTATAAATTAACTAAGCAAGATTTAGAAAATGGCGTAAAAATAAAAAAAGGGAAAAAAGTTTACCACAAAGCTTTTATATAAAACAAAATAGATTTCAATCTAAAATGTTGCGGGCGTAGTTCAGCGGTAGAATACTTCCTTCCCAAGGAATAGATCGCGAGTTCGAGTCTCGTCGCCCGCTCCATTTTTACTCTTTTTTATTTAAAGCTTTGTTTATGTTATTATATCTCTTGTTATTATCACATCTTTAGATTTAGTAGTAGGTATATTAATGGATGGAAAAAAGATTTTACTAATAAGAACATCTTCCTTAGGGGATGTTATTTTTAATATTCCTTTAGCTAATAGGTTAAAAGAATGTGGATATAATCTAACTTGGTTAATAGGTGAAAGAGGATTAGATGTTATAAAAAATAATCCTGCTATTGATGATTATATTTTTGTCCCTGTTCAAAAATGGCAAAAACAAAATTTTTTTAAATCAATTATTGAATATATAAAACTAATAAAATATATTAGAAAACAAAAATTTGATATTGCACTTGATACTCATGGAATGTTATTTAAAAGTGGTATTTTCCTTTTACTTTGTGGAGCTAAAAGACGTATTATTGCAGAAGATGCAAAAGAATTTTCAAGTCTTTGCGGAAATGAAATTATAAAAAAAAGCTTTTTCAATAATGAAAAAAATGCAGTAAAAAAGGCCTTAATGTATGCAGATTATTTAAAAGCTGAATCTACAGATTTAAAATTTTCTTTACCTGAAACAACTGAAGATACGAAAAACAAAGTAGATAAATTGTTAGAAAATCTTGATAAATCAAAACCTTTAGTTGTAATATCTCCTGCTACTACTTGGATTGGAAAACATTGGAATAAAGATAATTGGAAAAAATTAGTTGAAAAAATTAAAGATAAATATTCATTAGTTTTTACAGGTGGAAAAGCAGATAATGAATTAATTGAATATATAATAGATGATTCAAATTTTATAAATTTAGCCGGAAAAACAACAATATTAGAATTATTAGAAGTCTTTAAAAGGGCTGAACTTGTTGTATCTTTAGATAGTGGCAGTACTCATCTTGCAAGAGCTACAGAAAAACCAAAAATTATTTCTATTTTTTGTTGTACTCCAACAGAATTTTATGCACCTATTGGGGATAAAAATAAATATATTACAATAAGTAGCAACAATTGCATCCCCTGCCACAAAAGGAAATGTAAATTAACAGAAGGGAAATATAAATGTACTTATTCTCCTTCTGTTGATGAAGTTTTAGATGTTATTAATAATTTAATGGAAAAGGAAAAATAAATGTTTTTTATAAAAAATGTTGATTCTCATTTGGTAATATCATTTTTAGGAATATCTTTAAGAATAAAGAATAAAAATGTTAATTATAAAAAATATGAAAGAAAAGTAGAAGCTTATGGGCTAAATACAGAGCCGCGAGATAAAAAAATAATCGCAAGTTTAACTTCATTTCCACAAAGAATCGAAAAAATTCATAAAACTATTGAATGTTTATTAACTCAAACTGTAAGACCTGATAAAGTAATTTTATGGTTAGCAGATAGTCAATTCCCTAAAAGAGAAGAAAGTCTGCCTGAGTCTTTATTAAGATTAAGAAATTTTGGATTAACAATATCTTGGTGCGAAGATTTAAGGTCCTATAAAAAATTATTACCAACATTAAAAGAATATCCGGAAGATATCATCATTACTTTCGATGATGATATTTATTATCCTAAAGATGTTATTGAAAAACTTTATAATGAATATTTAAAAAATCCAAATAATATTTATACTCATCGAGCAAATAGAGTCTACTTTGATAAAAATAATAATATAAAACTCTATAAGTCTGCTAAGTTATATTTGAGTTATAAAAAATATAGAAATCCTAGTTTTTATAATACTATAATCGGTTGTGGCGGAGTATTATATCCTCCCCAATGCTTACATCCGGATGTTTTTGATATAGACAAAATAAAAAAATATGTTCCAACTCAAGATGATATATGGTTTTACATAATGGCTGTATTGAATGGAACAAAGATTGTTGCCGTTGATGGGTTTGATATAAATCTTGTAACAATAGAAGATACTCAGCAATATGGTTTGTGTAAAATTAATGTAAAAAAATCTAGTGGGATATCTCCTCAAGAAGCATTAGAAGACTTAATCAAAGTATATCCTAATATTATTGATAAATTAAATTCTTCAACAAACTAAGCTTGATTGATACCCTTTTTTCTAAGAATTGAAGCTATTTGCATATATAGTTCTTTATTCTTTGCTGATGTATCAATGTCACTTGCTTCTTTAATATATGCAAAAGCATTTTCATACTGTCCTATTGCTTGGTAAATTTCTGCCATTTTTACATATAAAGCTGCATTATTAACATCTAATGTAATTGCTTTTTTTAAACTTTCTATCGCAAAATTAATATCATTTTTTTCTAATAAAGCTAATGCATTATAATAATATCCTTCATATTGGTTTAAATCTAAATCAATTAATTCTTGGGCTGTTTCAAACAACATATCATAATCGTGTATACCTTTATAATATTCTGCTTGAATAACTTTAGCATCATAATAATTTGGATATGTTTTATCTAAATCTTCAATAAGAGGCTTAACTTCTTCAAATTTTTCCATTTTTATCATTAATTTACACATAAATGATTTGTAATCAAAAGATTTTGAATTAAGCTCAATAGCTTTGTTAATCATTTCTAATGATAATTTATTCATTTCTAATCCAAAATATATTTGGGATAAAGCATAAACAATTATTTCATTATCCGGATTTTCTTTATAAAGTTTTTCTAATTCAGATTTTGCTGTTGCTAAATCTCCCATTTGATATTTAATCAACATTTTTAATACTTTACATTCTATTAAATCATTGTTTAAGTGAGTAAGAGCATTTTTATAATCACCTTCTCGATACAATGCATAAGCTAAAGAATACTTATAATGGTTGTTAGTAGAATCCAAACATATTGCATTAATAAAATATTTTTTTGCTTCTTCCAACCAACCCTTTAAAAAATATGTTTGTCCTAAATTAAAATTATATTCAGGATTCTTTGGTTCTAAAGTAACTGCTTCTTTAAAATAATCAATCGCAATATCAAATTGTAATTCATCTAATTTTGCTAAGCCTATATAATTAAGAGTCTGAACATCTTTTGTATTATCTTTTCCCAATTTTTTTATTACCTCTTTAGCCTTTGTAATCTGATTTGTTTTAAAATAGATTTTACATAATAAATCTAAATGTTTTTTATCACTAATTTCTTCATCTATATTTATAAGAATACCAATAGCATCATCATATTTTTTTAACTTGTAATAAGAATATGCAATCTCTGTAGCAACCTGGGGTGATTCAATAAAATCAGAAAATCCAGTTGCTTCATTATATTTTTCTTGCAGATTTAATAATTTAACAAATTCGTATAAATCATCTTGAGATTGAGTTAAAACGTATATTTTATTTGCATATTTTGAAGCTTCAGGATAATTTTTTTTTGCAGTATATATTTCTTTGGCATTATTTAGTGAATTAATATGCGTATTATCTATTTCCAAAGCTTTATTTGTATAATGGATTGCTCTATCATAATTTTTTAGCAAATAATATATATTCCCTAATTCAGATAATATTTCTATATTATCATTTTCCTTAGCTAACATTTTATAAAATAGTTCTATTGCCTGCTTATAATAACCTTTTCTTTTAAGGTCAAAAGCATCAATCATTAGCTGTTTCATTAGCTTCTGCCTCTTTTTTATTACCTAATATATGTTTTTTCTTTTGTGGGACTTCTTTTTTTGAATTTACAATAATTAATACTTCATCCTTACTCGCCATTTTTAAATTATTTCTTGCAATGGATTCTAAAGTTGCAACAGATGAGAAATTCTTAATATCTTTTTTTAATTCTAGATTTCTATTTTCTGCCTCTTCTGCTGTTTTGGCAATCGTAGCAATTTTTTGCTTATAAGCAATTATTTTTGAAATATTCAAAATAGCACTAAATGAT